>CANHOE010000259.1 GCA_947462175.1 Burkholderiales bacterium
GAACAGCATCACGATCGGGTCCATGCTCAGCGCGCGGGCAATCGCCACGCGCTGCTGCTGACCGCCGGAGAGCTGTCCGGGAAACTTGTCTTTGTGCACCATCAGCCCGACACGGTCGAGCATCTTCAGGCCGCGCGCCTTGGCATCGTCCGGGCTGCGCTTGAGCACGCGGATTTGCGCCAGCGTCAGGTTCTCGGTCACGGTCAGGTGCGGGAACAGCTCGAAATGCTGGAACACCATGCCCACCCGCGCGCGCAGCTTCGGGAGGTTGGTCTTCGGGTCGGCGATGCTGATGCCATCCACCACGATGTCACCTTTCTGGAACGGCTCGAGCGCGTTGACCGTCTTGATCAGCGTGCTCTTTCCCGAGCCTGACGGGCCGTAGACCACCACGACCTCGCCCTTCTGGATCGAGGTGGAACAGTCGGTCAGCACCTGAAAGCTGCCGTACCACTTGGAGACGTTCTGGATGTCGATCATCGAGGCTTCCTAGCGGATGATGTCGATCTTCTTCTGAAGCTGGCGCACGGCCATCGACAGGCTGAAGCAGATCACGAAATACACGAGCGCCGCCACGAGGTAGGTTTCGACAGGGCGGTTGAAGTTCTTGCCTGCAATCTCGAAGCCTTTGAGCAGGTCGTAGGCGCCGATCGCATAGACCAGCGAGGTGTCCTGGAACAGGATGATCGTCTGCGTCATCAGCACCGGCAGCATGTTTCGAAAGGCCTGCGGCAGCACCACCAGCTGCATCGTCTGCGCGTAGCTCATGCCCACGGCATAGCCGGCCTGAACCTGTCCCTTGGGCACCGACTGGATGCCGGCGCGCATGATTTCCGAGTAGTAGGCTGCCTCGAACACGGTGAAGGTGATGATGGCGCTGAGCTCGGCGCCCATCGGTCGTCCGACCAGCAACGGGATCAGCAGGAAGAACCACAGGATCACCATCACCAGCGGGATCGAGCGCAGCACGGTGACATAGGCCGACGCCGGCAGCACCAGCCAGGCTTTGCCCGAGAGCCGCATCAGCGCCAGCACCGTGCCGAGCGCGATACCACCCACCATCGCAATGGCCGTGAGCTGGAGCGAGAAGTACAGCCCATTCAGGATGAAGCTGGAAACAACGCTCGCGTCGAGAAAACCGAAGTCGAGGTTCATCGCGCGCTGCCGATCATGCCGGGCACCTGCACGCGGCGTTCAATGAACAGGGCGACCCGGTTGATGAGGAAGGCCGACACGAAATACAAGGCCGTCACCGCCAGGTAGATTTCGATGTTTCGCGACGTTTCCTCGCCCGCCTGTCGCGCAAACATCGTCAACTCGGCGATGCTGATCGCGAACGCCACCGACGAGTTCTTCACGATGTTCATCGACTCGCTGGTGAGCGGCGGAATGACGATGCGAAACGCCATCGGCAGCAGCACAAAGCGGTAGGTCTGCGGCAGCGTCAGCCCCATTGCCAGGCCGGCATGGCGCTGACCCTTGGGGAGCGACTGGATACCGGCCTTGACCTGCTCGGCCACCCGCGCCGAGGTGAAGAACCCGAGCGCAAACACCATCAGCACAAAGCTCGACACCTGCTTGAGCGACGGGATCAGCTCCGGGATCACGTAGTACCAGAGGAAGACCTGCACCAGCAGCGGGATGTTGCGAAACAGCTCGGTCCACGCATTGCCGATGAACCTCAGTCCCTTGCTGGGCGCCGTGCGCAGCACCCCCATCAGCGCACCGATGGTCAGCGCCACGACCAGCGCCAGCAGAGACACCGACAGCGTCCAGCCCCAGGCCGACAGCAGCCAATCGAGGTAGGTGATGTCGCCCTGGGAGCCGAAACACCCCGGCTGAACCTGCCCCTCGATCGTGTCCCTGCAGAAGACCTGCCAATCCCAATCGCTCGCCAAGGTGGGCTCCCTGTGTCCAGGTGGTCAGCAGCGCGTCGTCAGCGAAGGGGGAGGGCTACTTCCTGGCGTAGTCCTCCATCGGCTTGTCGTTGGGCGTGGCCCAGGCGGCCTTGGTGGCCTCGGACAAGGGCAAGCCGACCTTGGTATTGGCCGGTGGAATCGGTTGCAGGAACCACTTGTCGTAGATCTTCGCCAGCTCGCCGGACTTGATCAGGCCGATGATGGTGGCGTCGACCAGCTTCTTGAACTCCGCATCGTCCTTGCGGAACATGATGGCGATCGGCTCGACCGACAACACCTCCCCGACGATCCTGAACTCGCCCGGGTTCTTGGCCTTGGAGATCAAACCGGCCAGGATCTGGACGTCCATCACGAAGGCGTCGGCGCGGCCGCTTTCCATCAACAGGAAGCTGTCGGCGTGGTCTTTCCCGAAGAGCTCATCGAAATTCATGCCGGTGGCACGCTCGTTCTTGCGCAGGGTCTGCACCGAGGTCGTTCCGGTGGTCGTGGCGACCTTCTTGCCGTTGAGCTGCGCGATGCCGGTGATGCCGGAGCTGACCTTGGTCGCGATGCGCACTTCCTCCACATAAGTGGTGACTGCAAAGCTGACATCGCGTTGCCGCGCGGTGTTGTTGGTGGTGGAGCCGCACTCGATGTCGACCGTGCCGTTCTGCACCAGCAAGACCCGATTCTGGGAGGTGACAGGTTGGTAGCGCGTGACCAGCGCCGTCAGGCCGAGCTGCTTCTGAATGGCCTTGATCACGCGCTCGCACAGCTCGACGTGGTAACCCACGTACTTGCCATCACCCAGTGTGTAACTCAGCGCACCCGAGGACTCTCGAACGCCCATGGTGACGGCGCCGCTGCCCTTGATTTTCAACAGCGTGTCGGCTTGGGCGGTGCCCAGCGTCAAGGCGGCAGACAGGGCAATGATGTACTTTTTCATGGTCGTTCCAGTGAGAGTCGGAACCGGGTCGGAGACCTTGGAATGGGACCACAAAGTGAGGCACTTGGATACCGCGCCACTACGGATACCGAACGGCGGCGCAACCTTCGTGCCACTGCCCAAGGCTGCGTCAGGGCTGTGCGCCGGCGAGGTCTCGCACAGAGGTTGGATCCATGCCGGCCGCGTCGGGGCTGTCCTGTCGACTTTGCTGCAACTGCCACATCTGTGCATAGCGCGCGTTCAGGCCGAGCAATTCGGCATGCGAGCCGCGTTCCACGATGCGGCCGTGATCCATCACCAGGATCTGGTGCGCATCGACCACGGTCGACAGCCGGTGCGCGATGACCAGCGTCGTCTTGTTCTGCGCCACGCCCTGCAGTTCGGCCTGAATGGCGCGTTCATTGGCCGAATCGAGCGCCGAGGTCGCCTCGTCGAAGATCAGTATCGGTGGTGCCTTCAGCAGCGTGCGGGCAATCGCCACCCGCTGCTTTTCGCCGCCTGAGAGCTTCAGGCCGCGCTCGCCGACCATCGTGTCGTAACCCTTCGGCGTTGAAACAATGAAGTCATGGATGTGGGCCGCCTGCGCCGCCGCCTCGACCTCACTGCGTGCGGCAGTGGTTCGGCCGTAGGCGATGTTGTATTCGATGGTGTCGTTGAACAGCACGGTGTCCTGCGGCACGATGCCGATCGCCTGTCGCAAGCTGTGCTGGGTCACGCTGCGGATGTCCTGCCCGGCAATCTCGATACGACCCGCCGAGACGTCGTAGAAGCGGAACATCAGGCGCGCCAGCGTGCTCTTGCCCGAACCTGAGGGACCGACCACCGCGACCGTCTTGCCCGCCGGGATGTCGAAGCTGATGTCGTGCAGGATGGTGCGATCGGGGTCGTAGCCGAAACGCACATTGCGGAACCGAACTTCTGCGCCCTCGCCCTCGATGTTCAAGGGCTTCGCCCCTGGCGCATCGGCCACCTCCCGGTTCTGGCCGAGCAGGGAGAACATCTTTTCCATGTCGATGATCGACTGCTTGATCTCACGGTAGATCACGCCAAGGAAATTCAGCGGGATGTAGAGCTGGATCATCAGCGCATTGACCAGCACCAGGTCGCCCAGCGTCATCGTGCCGGCCACCACGCCCTCGGTGGCGCGCCACACCAGCAGCGTCACCGCGGCGGCGATGATCAGGCTCTGACCCAGGTTCAAGACCGACAGCGAGGTCTGCGACTTGATCGATGCACGTTCCAGCCGCTGCAGGTTCTCGTCGTAGCGCGCCTGCTCGAATCTCTCGTTGCTGAAGTACTTGACCGTCTCGTAGTTGATCAACGCGTCGACGGCCTTGGTGCTGGCTTTCGAATCCTGCTCGTTCATCGCACGCCGGAA
>CANHOE010000260.1 GCA_947462175.1 Burkholderiales bacterium
AGTCACTGATTGCAGCGATCAACCAGCTGCGTGCTGAAGCCCGTCTGTTGGCATATCACGACCGCAGTGACGGCGGCCTGTGGGCGACTGTCTGCGAAATGGCCTTTGCGGGGCACATGGGTGTGAGCCTGAACGTCGACATGCTGCTCGTCGAAGGCGACGGCATCAGCGACAGCCGCATGGACTGGGGTGACTCCAAGAACTGGGCAGGTCAGGTCGGTGCGCGACGCCAAGAGCTCACGCTGAAGGCGCTGTTCAACGAAGAGCTGGGTGTCGTCATCCAGGTTCCGACTGCGGTGCGCAACGAGGTAATGCAGACGCTGCGCGCGCACGGTCTGTCGAAGTACAGCCATTTCATCGGCAAGCCCAACGACCGCGGCATCGTCGAGGTCTGGCGCGACACCAAGAGCGTGTTCAGCGCGCCGCTGCAAGACCTGCATCAGGCGTGGGACGAAGTCAGCTGGCGCATCGCGCGTCTGCGCGACAACCCGGCCTTTGCCGATGCCGAACACGAGGCCGCCGGCCGCGCAGACGACACTGGCCTGCATCTGCACCTGAGCTTCGACCCGGCTGAAGACGTGGCCGCGCCGTTCATCCACACTGCGCGCCCGAAGCTCGCGATCCTGCGCGAGCAGGGTGTCAACAGCCAGGTCGAGATGAGCTACGCGATGGCCCTGGCCGGGTTCGATACCCACGACGTGCACATGAGTGACCTGCAGACCGGTCGTGCCCGTCTGGACCAGTTCATCGGCTTCGTGGCCTGCGGTGGCTTCAGCTATGGCGACACGCTGGGCGCGGGCGAGGGCTGGGCACGGTCGATCCTGTTCAACCCGCAGCTGGCCGAGCAGTTCGCTGCCTTCTTCAATCGCCAGGACACTTTCGCGCTCGGCGTCTGCAACGGTTGTCAGATGATGGCGGCGTTGTCACCCATCATCCCCGGCGCGCAGGCATGGCCGAAGTTCACCCGCAACCGCAGCGAGCAGTTCGAGGCCCGACTCAGTCTGGTCGAGGTGCTGGACAGCCCGTCGATCCTGTTCAAGGGCATGGTGGGCAGTCGGCTGCCAGTGGCGGTGTCGCATGGCGAGGGCTTTGCCGACTTTTCCCAGCGTGGCGATGCCAAGGCCGTGCACCGGGCGATGCGCTTCGTCGATCACGCAGGCCAAGCCACCGAGGCTTACCCTTTCAATCCCAACGGCAGCCCAGATGGCCTGACATCCGTCACCACGCCCGATGGGCGTTACACCGCGCTGATGCCGCACCCGGAGCGCGTGTTCCGCCATGCGCAGATGAGCTGGACCCCTGGCTCGCCCGGTGAGCTGAGCCCGTGGATGCGGATGTTCCGTAACGCGCGGCGCTGGGTGGGTTGACGCGGCCGGTACCATTTGCCCAGGATGTACTGATTCACCTGCGAGATTCCGATGAAGAGATTCCTACAGACGCTGCTGTTGCTGGTGATGGCTTGTGTGGCCGCGGGGTGTTCTCAATTGCCACTGCGAGATCCATTGCGCATCAGCCTGGTCGGCATCGAGCCGCTGCCCGGGCAAGGGCTGGAGCTGCGCATGGCGATGAAGCTGCGGGTACAGAACCCCAATGACTCCGCGATCGACTTCGACGGTGTATCGCTCGAGGTTGATCTGCGCGGCCTGAGCTTCGCCAGCGGTGTGAGCGATCAGGTGGGCTCGGTGCCGCGGTACAGCGAGGTGGTGATCTCGGTGCCCGTGTCGGTATCGGCCATCTCGGTGCTGCGTCAGGGCCTCAGCTTCGCCAACGGCGACCGCTCCAGCGTCACCTATGCGATCCGCGGCAAGATTGGTGGCTCGATGCTCAGCGGATCGACGTTCAAGACCAACGGTCAGGTCGAGCTGCCGACCTCGCTGCTCGGCGCCGGCCCGCCTTGAGTCCGGCTAAATCGCCTTGATGGCGTTGTCAGGCGCCAGCGCTTCCAGCGCTGATCGCTACGAGCGGCTCGATGCCCTGAGGGGTGTGGCGATCATCTGGATGGCCGCCTTCCATTTCTGTTTCGATCTGAACCACTACGGCTTCATCTCGCAGGACTTTTACAGCGATCCGCTGTGGACCGGACAGCGCACGGCCATCGTGTCGATGTTCCTGTTCTGCGTGGGTCTGGGTCAGGCGGTGGCCGGCGCGCAGGGCCAGACGACGCGCCGCTTCTGGCGGCGCTGGGCACAGATTGCCGGTTGCGCACTGCTGGTCAGTCTCGGCTCAGCGCTGATGTTTCCGCAGAGCTACATCAGCTTCGGCGTGCTGCATGGCATCGCGGTGATCCTGCTGCTGTTGCGACTGGCCGCGCCGACAGGCCGGTGGCTCTGGCCGCTGGGCGCTGCGGCGCTGCTGATGCCACTGTTCATCCAGCACCCGTTCTTCGACACCCGCGCCACCAACTGGGTCGGGCTGGTGACCCACAAGCCGATCACAGAAGACCATGTGCCGGTGCTGCCCTGGCTGGGGGTCGCCTTTTGGGGGCTGGCGGCAGGGCAATGGGCGTCACGCCATCGACCTGCGTGGTTGAGCGGCTCGCTGCCCGAGGTGCTCCGGCTCCCGGGGCGAGCGCTGGCGTTGCTGGGACGCTGGGGCCTGAGTTTTTACATGCTGCATCAGCCGGTGTTGATCGGTGCAGTGATGATGGCCGCGTGGTTCTTGCGTCCTCAGGCCTGACCACAGGAATTCGAGTCGATCCCAACCGCTACCATCCGTCGATGAGCAACAAGATCCTGTTCGGCTTCCATGCCGTCACCGTCCGGCTGAAGACCACGCCGAAATCCGTCGTCGAGATTCACATCGACACCTCCCGCCGCGACCAGCGCATGCGCCAGTTCATCGAGCGTTGCACTGTGGCTGGCTCCAAGCTGATCGACAGCGACGATGCCCGGCTGCAGAAGATGTGCGGCACGCATCGCCATCAAGGCGTGGTCGCGCGCGTCGAGCCGGTGGCGCTGAGCCGCTCGATCGACGACACGCTGGACGAGCTCGATGCCCTCGAAGGCAACCCGCTGCTGCTGGTGCTCGATGGCATCACTGATCCGCACAACCTGGGTGCCTGCCTGCGCGTGGCCGACGGAGCTGGCGCACACGCGGTCATCGCGCCCAAGGACCACGCGGTCGGTGTGAATGCGACGGTGGCCAAGGTGTCCAGCGGCGCCTCGGACACGGTGCCGTATTTCATGGTCACCAACCTTGCGCGCACACTCAATGAGCTGAAGGACCGCAACATCCGCGTCATCGGCACGTCGGACACAGCCACCCAGTCGCTGTTCGACATCGATCTGAGCGGCCCTGTTGCGCTGGTCCTGGGCGCCGAGGGCGCCGGCATGCGGCAGCTCACGGCCAAGACCTGCGACGAGCTGGTGAGCCTGCCGATGTGCGGTGCCGTCGAGAGCCTGAACGTGTCGGTTGCCAGCGGCGTGTGTCTGTACGAAGCGCTGCGTCAGCGGCGCGCGAAGGAAGGCACTTCGTGATGAGAGCCGTGCCGATTCGCCTGCAGGCGCGGCACGGCATGAACAACGCTCAGGCGTACCGCAGCGCGGTCGCCTTGCCCCAGAACACCTTGTAGGAAAACACGGTGTAGGCGGCGATGGCCGGTACCGAGATGCAAACCCCGACCAGGATCACCTTCAGTGCGGCGGTGCTGCTTGCAGCTTCCCAGATCGTCAGACGGTCGATGACCACAAACGGGTAGATGCTGTAGGCCAGTCCGATGAAGCCGAGCACGAAGACGGCGATCAGCGCGGCAAAGGGCAGCCAGCACAGCGTGGTGCTCACGATGGCCTTGTCGAGCACCATTCGCGTCGTCAGCAGCGCGATGCCGGTGGCGAGCGGAATGACCATCAGCGCGATGATCTCGGGCAGCGCGAACCAGCGTTCACGCACGGTGGCGCTGATCCAGGGCGTGGCCAGCGAGATCAGCACCATGCCAAGCACCACCGGCGCCCAGGCTTGCTTGGCCCAGCCGATCGCTTTTTGTTGCAGGTCACCTTCGGTTTTCATCACCAGCCACGCTGCGCCCAGCAGCGCGTAGGCCGCCGGTAGCGCCACGGCGATGGCCGCCGCAAAAACCGGGTAGTTCCAGCCCTCGCCGAATCCACTGATGTAGCGACCCAGCATCCAGCCTTGTGAGAGCGCTGTGAGCATCGAGCCCGCGAAGAACAGCCTATCCCAGAGGGGCTTGGCGCTGGACTTGGCCTTGACACGGAAGTCGAAGGC
>CANHOE010000261.1 GCA_947462175.1 Burkholderiales bacterium
CCCTCGGCAATGCCGTCAAAGCCGAGCCAGTCGCCCTTGAATTGCAGGCCGACCACCTGCTCTCGGCCGTCAGCGGATACGCTGACCGTCTTGAACAGGCCGGCATGCACGATGTAGAGAGACTCAAAGGCATCACCGGCGCGGTACACCGGTTCACCGGCGCGCACCACACGCCGAACCACGGGCATCTCGCTGTCGATCAGCGCAAGAAGACGCGCGATCCGCTGACGAGATGGGTGGAGTGCCGGTGTCACCGCGGCGCGGCAGACAGCGGGAGGAATGCGACTCGTGAGGGGTGTGGCGACGATTTGCACGGTGATTTCCTGAAGAGTGGCGGGGACTGTGGTCAGCTTAGGCAGTGGCCTGCAACCGTTCACGAATTCCCGAAGCAGTTTGGTAAGGTCCGGTAAACCGTCGGTAAACAGACCACCGCCAGGCGCGGTGTCGCTGCCCGGGCCTCCTCTCACTCCACCATGACCTCTCCTGACACGCTGACGGAAAGCCCCTCGGGCCCTGCCACGCCGGCCCGCTTCGTCGCGCTGTGCGCGGCGAGCCTCGACAGCGGCCGGTTCGAGTCGCTGCTGCTGTCCAAGCACTGCGGGTCCGAACCCGACCTGAACCGCGTCACGGCACGACCCCTTGTGTTGCGCGGCGCGCCGTGCCTGTCGTTCGTCTACCGGCACACCACCCGCGACGAGACGAAGAACCTGCCGCCGGCTCTTGGGCTGGATCGCGTCCGCGAGCTGCTGGGCGCCGTGTTTCGCCATGCGCAGCTGCACACGCGGGACGAGGTGATCGAGCTGATGATCAGCCGGCGGGGTGTGTGTACCTTGCGCCGACGGCCCGCCGAGGTTGCCGCGGCACCTGCGGGAAGGGTGAGACAGACGAGCGAGCCGACGACCGGCGCCCAACCTCACGATCGGGACAAGCAAAGATTTGTCGACGTCACCCGGCCATTTCTGAACGCGCTGGGCGTCACGACTGCGCAGCACACGGTGGTGCCGGCGATGTCGCGCAAATGGAAGCAGATCAACAAGTTCGTCGAAGTCTTTGCCGGCGCCTTGCGGGCTTCTAACCTGCTGGACGACCCGAAGGCGACAGCGGCCCGGCGGCCGGTGCGGGTGGTCGATTTCGGCGCTGGCAAAGGCTACCTGACGTTTGCGGTGCATGATCACTTGCAGCAGCAGCCGGGAATCGACGCCCAGGTTGCAGGCGTTGAGCTGCGGTCCGACATGGTGAGGCTGGGCAATGCGGTGGTGGCGCAACTGGACCTCGCCGGCCTTCGCTTCGAGGAAGGTGATGTGCGCAGCCGCGCTGTGCAACCGATCGACGTCATGATTGCGTTACACGCCTGTGACACCGCAACCGACCACGCGATCCACCTGGGCCTGCGCGGCGGCGCATCGATCATCCTGTGTTCACCGTGCTGCCACAAGGAGCTGCGGCCGCAGCTGCTGAGCCCGCATCCGCTGCGGCCGATCCTGCAGCACGGCGTGCACCTGGGGCAGCAGGCCGAGATGCTGACCGATGGCTTGCGCGCGATGCTGCTTGACGCCTGCGGGTACGACACCCAGGTGTTCGAGTTCGTCGCGCTCGAACACACACAGAAGAACAAGATGATCCTGGCTGTGAAGCGCACACATCTGCAGCCTGCGGACGCGGTCTGGAGGCAGATCGACGACATCAAGGCCTTCTATGGCATCCGCGACCAGTGTCTCGAAACGCTGCTGCGTGCCGAGGGTGTCTTGCCTGCCAAGGGCAATCCCTGTCATGTACGGGGCGCGCAGTAGCACCACAATCCGCCGATGGATACTCCCCCCCCTGACCTCGCGAGGTTGCCGCTCTTTCCGCTGCAATGCGTGCTGTTCCCGGGCGGATACCTGCCACTTCAGATCTTCGAGGTGCGCTACCTGGACATGATCGGACGCGCCCACAAGTCGGGAACCGCCTTCGGCGTGGTCTGCTTGACGGAGGGCCGCGAAGTCCGCGCCGCGCCATCGCGTAGCACCCGGGACAGCCGACGTGGCGACAGCTTCCCCCAGGAAGCTTTTCACGAGATCGGCACGCTGGCCCGCATCACCCAGCTGGAGCGGCCGAACCCCGGGCTGATGACGATCCGCTGCACGGGCACCCAGCGCTTTCGCATCCGTTCGCGCGAGCAACTGAAGCACGGCCTGTGGGTCGCCGATGTCGAACTGCTGAACGATGATGTCGATGTCGCCGTGCCGACCGATCTGGAGACGGTGTCAGCGACGCTGCGCGAGGTCGTCAAGAGCCTGGCCGATCGGGTCGGCGATCCGGCCGAGATGCCCTTCCAGCCGCCCTACCGCTGGGACGACTGCGGATGGGTCGCCAATCGCTGGTGCGAGCTGTTGCCGCTGGGAGCGGAGCAGAAGCAAAGGTTCATGTCGCTCGACAACCCGCTGCTCCGGCTGGAGCTGGTGGCTGACGTGCTCGACCAGACCGGCTTGGCCAAGTCGCTGTCGGGTCGAAGCTGACCAGCTTGCTGCTTCAGCGCGCGCTGTCTGCCGGCCCCGTGTGCCGCGCGAGCAGGTCGGCGCGGGTGTAGGGTTGTGTGCGCCCCGAGATCGCGAGCGCCAGCTGCGTGACCCAGCCGTGGGTGGGTGACGGTGGGGCATTCGGCGACGCGCTGCCCAGCCAAACCAACACCACGACCGGCAGCCACAGCGAGTGCCGCGCGGGCGGCGCTCGCTCGGCGCGAGCGGCCACCAGCGTCACCGCGCCACCGACCAGCAAGCCGACCACCACCTCTGACCAGGAGTGCGCCTCGACCGCCACCCGCGACAGCCCCACCACCAGCGCGAGCGCCACACCGGCGGCCAGACCCAGCCGCTCCCAACGTGCGGCCTGCAATCCAGCCACCGCGCTGATGACCGCAACGCCAGTCAGCGGATAGATCGCCGCGGCGAACATCGAGTGACCCGATACCCCAGTGAAGTCCAGCGCTGCCCAGCCCAGCCCGTAACCCATGAAGGCGACCTTCGAGGCGGTGGTGATCAGTGTGGCGACCAGGATGCCGCCCAGCCAGATGGCCGCCAGCCGTGGCGAACGATCGCGCCAGACGAACCACAACGCGGTCATCAAGGCGGCAGGCAGCAGGATCTGTGCTTCGCCAAGTCGGGTGATCAGATTCCACAACGCGATCGACACCATCAGGAACATCGTGCGATGGTAAGGGTTCACCATGAGGCGCCAGCCCATTGCCGGCCCCGCACAGGCGTGCCGCCTGACAAAGACCACGGGGGCGTCCCAGGTGTGAAAGATGCACACCCGCAAGTCGGGTGAACGCCGGAAAAGCGGCTGGCTTTCGCTCGACCTCGGCACCACACTATCCCCATGGAAACCTATTGTTACCAGCGTGTCGTTGGCCTTGATACGGGCGCTGTGCCTGTGCAGCCATCGATTCCCGGGGCACAGACAGCATGAGCTTTTTCGGATGGGGTGCGCGCAATGCCCGAAGCGCGGCCGTCAAGACCTCCCCTGCACGCCGCCAGGCCGCAGAACCCACCACCGAGGCAGGTTGGCAACGCTTGCGCGAGCAGCCGCGTCCTCAGGACCTGGTGTTGTCGCCCCTGGCCAAAACCTGGTGCGAGTCACTGCACCGGCGGCACCAGCCGACCCAGCTCTGCGCGCTGTTCCCCCGCTTGGCCAACCGGCTGGCGCTGTGTTGGAACGATTCCGCGCTGGCGTCGCGGGTCCTTGACGACCTGGTGGTTGACAAGCGCCGAAACCGCACCGGGTTCCCGCCCGAAGTCTCGCAGGAGCTCATTCAACTGCGCCTGCTACGACCCTCGCGCGCGGCCAACAGCGGCTTTGCACCGCTGTGGGACGCCAGTGGCATGGCCAGCTGCGACCGCTGAACCACCCGGAGCGGGCCGGCCCTGCGTCCCGCTGTCGCGTCATCAGTGCAGTGTCCGACCGGTGGGCGCAGGGGCAGAAGAGCACGGGGCCTCGCGCCATGGCGCTGACATCAGGCCATGTGGTGTGTAACCGCGCGTCTGCAAGCTCCATCCCTCGATTGCAGTCGCGGCAGTCAGGGCCTCGATGCGCAAGCCGCCCGGCACCAGCTGCTCAGCCACTGCGCGCTTCACCACCGAATCGCATTGCCGCGCGCGCAACAGCAGCGCGAAGCGCACCCAGCGCTGCATCACCAGCGCATGTGCCCAGGCGTCTTCGACCGCC
>CANHOE010000262.1 GCA_947462175.1 Burkholderiales bacterium
GCGAGCGGATCTCGAACTTGTAGCGCTCGCCCGCGCCCACATCCGGCAGAAAGATCTCCCACACGCCCGCACCGTGGTGCACGCGCATCGGATGCCGTCGGCCGTCCCAGGCATTGAAATCGCCGACCACACTGACACGGCTCGCGTTGGGGGCCCACACAGCGAATCGCGTACCGGCCACGCCGCCGAGCGTCATCGGGTGTGCGCCCAGCACCTGCCACGGCCACAGGTGTGAGCCCTCGCCCAGAAAGTAGATGTCCTCCGCGCCGATCGCCGATCCGAATGCGTACGGGTCGGTGTAGTCGCCAACCACACCGTGCTGCCATTGCACGCGCAGACGGTAAGCGGGGCAGGTTGCGCCGACAGGCGCCTCGAAGAAAACACCCGGCACGCGTGCAACCAGCTCGGCGAGCGTCTGCCCGTTGGACGCGTCGATCGCCTCGACCTGCGCAGCACCGGGCAGCAAGGCCCGCAGCCAGGTGCGGCCCGAACCATCCGGGTGTGGCCCGAGGACGGCAAACGGATCGCTGTGTCGCCCTTCGAGCAGGGCGTGGAGTTCAGCCTCGGGGATCATCGGGTCGGGTGAACTCCGTGGTCAGAAGGTGGGGATGCATTGGCCTCCGGTATCGGTGCGTTCCGGCAGGGTCGGCTCACCGCACCGGCACATTCCAGATCATCCGCGCGTAATCGCGGATGGTGCGGTCCGACGAGAACGCGCCCATGCCGGCGATGTTGCGGATGGCCTTGTCGGCCCAGGCCTCGGGCGTGGCGTAGAGCGTGTCGGCACGCTGCTGCTCGGCCACGTAGGCGGCGAAGTCAGCCAACAAAAGGTATGAATCACGGTGCAGCAGCGAGCCGACCAGGTCGCGGTAGCGGCCCCGCTCGCCGGGAGAGAAGTCGCCTGCGGCGATGGCATCGAGCACGGCCTTCAGCTGCGGGTTCTCCTCGTAGTGGCGCCTCGGGTCATAGCCGAGCGCGCGCACCTGCTTCACCTGCTCGGCGGTAAGACCAAAGATGAAGAAATGCTCGGGGCCGACCGCCTGCGCCATCTCGATGTTGGCGCCGTCCCAGGTGCCGATGGTCAGCGCGCCGTTCAACGCGAACTTCATGTTGCCGGTGCCCGAGGCCTCGGTGCCCGCCGTAGAGAGCTGTTCGGACAGGTCGGCTGCCGGGATGATCGTCTCGGCGAGCGACACGCCGTAGTTAGGCAGATAGACCACCTTCAACCGATCGCGCACACGCGGGTCGCTGTTCACCGTGCGCGCGATGTCGTGAATCAGCCGGATGATGGTCTTGGCCGTCACATAGGCCGAGGCCGCCTTGCCCGCGAAGATCACCGTGCGCGGCTGCCAGTCGGCATTCGGATTGGCAATGATGGCCTGGTAGCGCGCGACCACATGCAATGCGTTGAGAAGCTGTCGCTTGTACTCGTGGATGCGTTTGATCTGCACGTCGAACAGGCTGGCCGGGTCGATCGTGATGCCCAGGTCGCGCCGCACCAGCAGCGCCAGCCGTTCCTTGTTGACCCGCTTAGCGGCCTGCACCGCGCTGCGCAGGTTGGCGTCACCGGCCAACGGCACCAGCTTCGCGAGCTGCTCGAGGTGGGTTCGCCACTGTGGGCCAAGCTGCGCATCGAGCGTCGCTGACAGGGCCGGATTGGCCTGCGACAGCCAGCGGCGTGGCGTGACCCCATTGGTGACATTGCAGAAGCGGTCGGGGAACACCCGCGCATAGTCGGCGAAGATGGTCTCGACCATCAGGTCCGAGTGCAGCCGTGACACCCCATTCACCCGGTGGCTGGCCACGATCGACAGTGCCGCCATCTTCACGCGGCGCTCACCGTTCTCGTCGATCACCGAGGCGTGCCGCACCAGCGTCTCGTCGCCGGGAAAGTGCTTCCGGAGGTATTGAAGGAAGCGGTCGTTGACCTCGTAGATGATTTCCAGATGCCGCGGCAGCCAATGTTCGAGCATGGGCACCGGCCAGGTCTCCAGCGCCTCGGGCATCAGCGTGTGGTTGGTGTAGCTCATCACCTTCTGGCACTGCACCATCGCCGCGTCCCAGCTCATGCCGTGCAGGTCGATCAGGATGCGCAGCAGTTCGGGCACTGCCAGCGCCGGGTGGGTGTCGTTCAGGTGAATGGACACCTTGTCGCCCAGGCTGTCCAGGCGCCCGTAGTCGGCCAGGTGACGCGCCACGATGTCCTGCACGGAGGCGCTGACCAGGAAGTACTCCTGCTTGAGCCGCAACTCGCGCCCGGCCTGGGTCGAATCGTCGGGATAGAGCACCCAGTTGATCACTTCGGCGGAGAGCTTGCCGCCGCCTGCGGCGGCGAAGTCGCCGCGCGAGAAGGCGCCAAAGTCGATCGGTCGCGACGGATTGGCCTGCCACTGGCGCAACACCGCGACCCGCTCGGTGGCATGACCGGGGACGATGAAGTCGTAGGCGTCAGCGAACAGCTGCTCTGCCGGTAACCAGCGGCGGCCGGCGCCGTCGGTGACCACCCGACCGCCGAGGCCCACGGGGTAGCGAATCTCCGGGCGCTCCAGCTCCCACGGATTGCCGTCCCGCAGCCAGTCATCAGGCTCCTCGACCTGCTGTCCGTCGTAGATGCGCTGCGCGAACATGCCGTAGCGGTATCGCAGACCGTAGCCGAAGGACGGCACGCCGAGCGTGGCGAGCGAATCGAGGAAACATGCGGCCAGCCGACCCAGGCCGCCGTTGCCCAGCGCCGCATCGGGCTCGACCTCGAGGATGTCGCCGGGCTCCTTGCCCGCAGCGCGGGCCGCCGCCTCGAACTCGCCATGCAGACCGAGCGACGCCAGCGCATTGCCGAGCGCGCGGCCCATCAGGAATTCCATCGACAGGTAGTGCACCCGTTTGGCCTCGCTGCGGCGGTCCTCGCGCAGGCTGCGGTTCATGCGTTCGGCGAGCTGGGCCCGGCTGGCGTGAGCGGCAGCGCGCATCCACATGTAAGGCGATGCATGGCCAGGGGTCATGCCCGATTCCCGCTCGACACGGGCAGGCAGTGAATCCAGGGCTGGGGCAGAGCCTTGTTCGCCCGGCGGCTGAGAAAGTGCACCTTCGGCGTCGTGCACTGGTCGCGTGGTCATGGAAACTTCCTTATCTCTCGAAGGGTGCCGGGTGGCGAGCGTGGTCTCGCGCAGCCCTTGAAACCATCATGCAGGTAGCGTGCCTAGGCGCTCGGCCAAAGCAAGCTTATCCGACCGTTTGCAGACCAGGCCGGGCGTGCGCGCCAGAGGCATCTGGTCCATGCCTTTGCCACAGCCAGCCAGGAACAGACGTTTCTGACAGGCAGCTGATTGGCAATTCGTCTTGTCAGCGCAGCCTTCGGCATATCGCCAGCGATCACTTCGCAGGGACGGACCGCCTCAGTCGTGGCCTGCGGCACACGCGCTGCTCCGAACACGGCGCCCGTGCGCCGATCCCCAGATTTGTCACGCGGATGCCAGCAACCTGACCCCATCTTTCAACAGCAGAGCGCAGCTTTGTGCGGCAGCTCCGCCCGCATGGCGGCGCGCCGCAGCCTGCGCGCGCTCGTCACACCAGCTGCAAGTCCAGCGCTGTGGCGCGTGGGAACACCCGAGCCAGCCGTTCGTTGCTCAAGCCATACAAACGCTGGAAGACGCCGCCCAGGAGGCTGCGCACGTCGTTCAGCACGGGGTAGTCGCGGTTCTGGTTGAGCGTGGCCGCGGTCACGTCCACCTGCTGTCCGGCGATGACGCCGCCACGCAGACTACCGCCGAGCAGCCAGTAGACGCTGCCGTGGCCGTGGTCGGTGCCCTTGGTGCCGTTTTCGCGCAGCGTGCGGCCGAATTCGCTGATCACCACCACCGTGGTGTTGCCCCAGGCCGTGCCCATCTCTTGGGAGAACGCGGCTAGCCCGCGGCCCAGTTTGCCCAGCTGGTTGGCGAGCGTGCCGGTGGCACCGCCTTCGTTGACATGGGTGTCCCAGCCGCCAACGTCGATGAAGCCCAGGTTGAATCGCTCGCGCATCAGCCGCGCCATGCGCCTCGCTTCGAGCTCAAAGCCCTTGGCTGAAATGGCGTTGCGGCTGACCTCTTGCATCTCAGCTTCGTATTGCTGCGCGACTTCACGGCGCAGTTGCAAGCCTTCGTTGACCGGCTCGGCCCAGGCCGACTTGGCATGCAGCTGACGCAGCAGC
>CANHOE010000263.1 GCA_947462175.1 Burkholderiales bacterium
CAAGACCACCAACGGCAAAGGCTCGCCGAACCGCGGTGGCACCGCCAAGGCGCACGGCGAGGCCCTGGGTGCGGAAGAAATCAAGCTGACACGCGAAGCGCTGTGCTGGTCGTCGGAGCCCTTCGTGATTCCCGAAACCGTCTACGAGCATTGGGACGCGCGCCACAGCGGCCTCGCCGCCGAAACGGCCTGGGTCGATGCCTTTGAGGCTTACGGCAAGGCCTACCCCGAACTGGCGCTGGAGTTCGTGCGCCGTGTCGAGGGCCAATTGCCCAAGAACTTCGCACAGGTCGCTGTGGATGCCGCCCTCGCGGCCCACACCAAGGCCGAGACCGTGGCCAGCCGCAAGGCCAGCCAGATCGCGCTGGAAGCCTTCACCAAGGCGCTGCCTGAACTGCTCGGCGGCAGCGCCGACCTGACCGGCTCGGTCTTCACCAACACCAGCAGCACGCTGGCCCTGCGCTTCGATGACGCGGGCACCGGCAACGGTGGCCGCCACATCAACTACGGCGTGCGCGAGTTCGGCATGGCGGCGATCATGAACGGCGTGGCGCTGCATGGCGGCTTCATCCCCTACGGCGGCACCTTCCTGACCTTCAGCGACTACAGCCGCAATGCGGTGCGCATGGCCGCACTGATGAAGCTGCGGGTGGTGCATGTGTTCACCCACGACAGCATCGGTCTTGGCGAAGACGGCCCGACCCACCAGTCGGTCGAACACGTGGCCTCGCTGCGCCTGATTCCGGGTCTCGACGTCTGGCGTCCGGCCGACACGGCCGAGACCGCGATCGCCTGGACCTGCGCGCTGCTGAACCACGATCGCCCGACGGCGCTGATCCTGTCGCGCCACAACCTGCCCTACGCGCCGAAGAGCGGCCTCGACGACATCTCGAAGGGCGCCTACGTGCTGGCCGAGCCGAGTGAGGTGGGGCTGAAGAAGAAGGCGCAGGCGGTGATCATCGCGACCGGTTCCGAGGTCAGCCTCGCGCTGCATGCCCAGCAGTTGCTGGCGCAACAGAAGGTGGCAGTGCGTGTCGTGTCGATGCCCTCCACCACGGTGTTCGATCGCCAGAGCGCGGCTTACAAGACCAGCGTGCTGCCGAAGGGCGTGCCGCGTATCGCGGTCGAGATGGGCGTGACCGACGGCTGGTGGAAGTACGGCTGCGCGGCTGTCGTCGGCATCGACACCTACGGCGAATCGGCGCCTGCACCGGTGCTGTTCAAGCATTTCGGCTTCACGGCCGACAACGTGGTCGCGACGGTGCTGCGCGCGCTCAAGCGCTGAGCCCGAATCGAATTCAACTCCCAGGACATTGCAATGACCATCAAGATCGGCATCAACGGCTTCGGACGCATCGGGCGCATGGTGTTTCGTGCCGCCATCCAGAACTTCAACGACATCGAAGTCGTCGCGATCAACGACCTGCTGGAACCCGACTACCTGGCCTACATGCTGGGCTATGACTCGGTGCACGGTCGCTTCAAGGGCAGCATCGCCGTCGACGGCAACACCCTGATCGTCAACGGCAGGAAGATTCGCCTGACGGCGTTGAAGGATCCCGCCGAGCTGAAGTGGAACGAGGTCGGCGCGGACATCGTCGTGGAAGCCACCGGCTTGTTCCTGACCAAGGAAACGGGTGCCAAGCACCTGGCCGCCGGCGCGAAGAAGGTGATCTTCTCGGCCCCGTCGAAGGACGACACACCGATGTTCGTCTATGGCGTGAACCACGGCACCTACAAAGGCGAAGCCATCATCTCGAATGCATCGTGCACCACCAATTGCCTGGCGCCCGTGGCCAAGGTGCTGCACGACAAGTGGGGCATCAAGCGGGGCCTGATGACGACCGTGCATGCGGCAACCGCGACGCAAAAGACGGTGGACGGCCCGTCGAACAAGGACTGGCGCGGCGGCCGCGGCATCCTCGAGAACATCATCCCTTCGTCCACTGGCGCGGCCAAGGCGGTGGGCGTGGTGATTCCGGAGCTGAACAAGAAGCTGACGGGCATGTCGTTCCGCGTGCCGACCTCCGATGTGTCGGTGATCGACCTGACGGTCGAGCTGCTCAAGGAAGCCAGCTACAAGGACATCTGCGCGGAGATGAAGGCGCAATCCGAGGGCGCCATGAAGGGTGTGCTGGGCTACACCGAAGACAAGGTCGTCTCGACCGACTTCCGCGGTGAACCGATGACCTCGGTGTTCGATGCCGATGCGGGCATTGCACTCGATGGCACCTTCGTCAAGATCGTTGCCTGGTACGACAACGAATGGGGCTACTCGAACAAGGTGCTCGAGATGGTTCGGGTGGTCGCGAAGTAAGACTCGCCCATCACAGCCCTCTTGCCCGTCCGCTGCAGCGATCAGCGGGCTGTGCAGGGCGTGAAGCTGCGGCCCAACACGCTGGCAGGCAGCGCCTCCAGCACCGCCACCTCGCTTGGCGTCGCATCGATGCGCAACTGATGCTGCTGCGCTGATGGGGAGCTTGCCGCATCTGGTGTGATCTGCAGCACCCACCGGCGGGCAATGCGACGGGTTTTGGCATTGGCTGCCAGCGCGGTTTCCGCCGAGGCCAACTCGACGCCGGTGAACGGCCCGGCCTCCAGGCACCGTGTGCCGGGAGGCGGCGGGGGCTGGGTGGGTGCAAAAACCACCGCCGGCCCGGCTGAAGCGATAGACGCCGCCGAGGAGCTGGCCTCGACGGCCGCGGGTGCCGAGGCGGCCTCTGAAGCCGAGCTGACGGGCGCACTGGCCGCGTTGATGCTGCTGGCGGTTGCTGCTGGGGAGGTCGCCGCAAAAGCGCTGGCGGCAGGGGCCGATGCAGCGACCGGCGGTCGCTGCAATTGCACAGACTCGGGATTCACCTGCCGTGACAGCCGCTCCGGCTCGCGTTCGCCCCTTACCGGGCTGCCGTCGCCATTGCCGAGCCCATCCTGCGACCAGACGAAGAAGACCAGGTTCGCAAGCAGCAAGGCCAGCAGCAGGCCTCTCAGCATGGTGTCAACACGCCCCCGTGGCAGGGCGCAGCCGGACGCTGACCTCGCCCGACATCACCTCGCGCAACCCGTCACCCGGCACGCGCACGCGCAGCGCGCCCGTTTCAGAGACGCCTTCTGCAATGCCTTCGATGCCGTTGGCCGCGCGGACCAACGCTTCGGGGTTCAACACCCCCGAGTTGCCTGCATGCACCGAGCGACCGCGCAATACATCGCGAGCAGCGAAGCGATCGGCAAAGCCGGCAAAGCCTTCGCGCTCGAAGCGCTGCAACGCGTCTACCAGCGGCAGGACGATGCGTGCCAGCACCTGCGGTGCGCTGACCTCGGGATCAATTTCCTGCAGGCAGGCAAAACCGCTTGCCGCCTGCGACTGGGCGAGTGACAAGGGCAGCACGTTCAGACCGATGCCGACCACTGCCAGCCGCATCTCGCCGGCCGGCACCGTCTCGATCAGCAAGCCGCCGAGCTTGCGGCCTTCTGCACTGCTGCCGCCCGCCGGCATCAGCCACAGGTCGTTTGGCCATTTGATTCCGATCCAGGGGGCGCTCATTGCCTCGGAGTTCGTGCCGTCGCCTGCACCAGCCGACGGGTCAAGCGCATCCGCCAGTGCCACACCGACCGCCAGCGAAAAGCCGGACCAATCAACAGGGGCCAGCGACATGGCCAGCGAGAAGGTCAGCGAAGCCACGGCCTCGGATTGCCATACCCGGCCGTGCCGACCGCGCCCCTGTGTCTGGTGTTCTGCCACCAGCAGGCAAGGTTGATGATCGGCGGTACGCCGCCCGAAAGCCTGGCTTTCGGTGCTGCGGCGCACCTGGGCCCGGTCGCCCTCGAAAGAGAGCCGGCTGCCAACGCGCGCTCGTTCCAGAAGCGCCGAATTCGTCGACGCGATCTCCGAAACCACTTCGATGCTCAGGTTGGGAAGCCGGGGTGCCAACCGGTGGTACAGATGCTCCACGTTCCAGGTCAGGCCGTGGTCGGCGGCGGTTGGCAATGAGTGATTCATCGTGATTTCGGTGCCAGCATGGTGCCGCGACAGCCCGGGCTGCCGCAACGGCAGGCGTATTGCTTCTTCAATTTCGCGGTCTGGCGTTCGTCGAGTACCAGGCCGTAGTCGTAGAAAAGTTCGTCGCCCGGCTGCAGATCGCACAAAGCGCGAATGAACAC
>CANHOE010000264.1 GCA_947462175.1 Burkholderiales bacterium
ATCTTCGCCAACGTCGCGTCGGAGGCCAACAGCATTGCAGGTGGCGCCATCTCGACGTCGCGAGTCACCAGTTCCGGTGGCCTGATTTACCAGGCTCAGTTCGATCCGGCCGATTGGAGCGGCGACCTGGTGGCTTATTCGCTGGGGCTGTCCACCGATGGCACGCAGATCCAGATCGGCTCGGCGACCACCTCGATCTGGACCAATTCTGCCGGCCAGTCGGTCGGTGCCGCCGGCAAGCTCGATGACACCGCGCCCGGCAGTCGCAACATCTACGTCGGCTTCAACTCGTCGGCGACGACGCCGGTCTTCGACAGCAGCGCCTTCACCTGGTCGGCGGTCGACACCTCTGTCAAGTCAGCGCTGTTCACCTCGCCCGAGACGGCCTACGTGCAGGGTCAGAATCGCCTGAACTATCTGAGAGGCGATCGCACGCTGGAAGCGGGTGGCACTGCCGGAGGCACCTTCCGCAAGCGCGGCAGCAAGTTGGGCGACATCGTGAACTCGGGCATTGCCTACGTCGCAGGGCCCACGCAGACGATCTCCGATTCCTCCTATGCGAGCTTCTACAGCAGCACCCTGAGCCGCGTGCCGACTCTCTACGTCGGCGCCAACGACGGCATGCTGCACGCTTTCAACGCGACGACCGGCGCGGAGTTGTTCGCCTACATCCCGAGCTGGGTGGTTCCCAACCTGATGGCGCTGACCTCGACGACCTACAGTCACCGAAGCTATGTCGATGGCACACCGGTCGTGAACGAGGCCAACCTGGGCTCTACCAGCTCGGCAGACTGGCGCACCGTGCTCGTGGGTGGCTCTGGCGGTGGTGGTCAGGGTGTGTATGCACTCGACGTGACCGATCCAACGGCCTTTGCGACCACCAGTGGCAACAGCAAGATCCTGTGGGAGTTCACCGACAAGCACGATGTCGACATGGGCAACGTGATCGGCACGCCGCAGATCCTGAAGCTGAATGTCGCGGCCGGAGGCTCCACGCCCGACTATCGCTACTTCGCCGTGGTGGCCAGCGGAGTCAACAACCATGCTGTGACGACAGAAGACACTAGGAATAGCCTCACGGGTCAACCGGCGCTGTTTTTCCTTCGGCTCGACAAGGCGAAATCGACCGCCTGGCAATTGGGCGTCAACTACTACAAGGTGAAATTCCCCGTCGTCACGACCGACAGCTCGCTTCCGTCGGGTCTCGCCAACTTCACGGTGCGGCTGGGCATCGCTGGGGAGGTCAACTACCTTTACGCGGGAGACCTGCAGGGCAACCTGTGGAAGCTCGATTTCCGGACCACCTCTGCCGGCTCCTGGAGTCTGGACAATCTGTCGTTCTTCAAGAACAGCGGCAGCGCCATTCCGATGTTCGTGGCGACCGATGGGGCAACAACGCCGAATCGGCAACCCATCACGATGGCTCCGGCGCTGATCTTCGGCCCGAACCGCGGCATCATCGTGTCGTTCGGAACCGGTCGCTACCTGTCGGCGGCAGACAACTCGGCGCCGTTCAAGGTGCAATCGATGTACTCCGTGTTCGACAACAACAGCGTCACACCGGACTCGACCAGTTCGCCGACGGCAGCCATTTCGGGTCGCGGCCGATTGCAAGCGGGCACCGTGACGTCAACTGCGGTCAGCTTCCCTGGCTTCGCCTGGGGTCGGCCTTCGGCCGACAACGTCACCACGTCGCGTGCGGGCTGGTACTTCGACTTTTACAACTCCGGCACGACGAGCAGCTTGACCGGGACCGGCGAACGGCAGATCAGCGGATTGGGCGTGCTGGCCGGGCGCCTGATCTTCGGATCGGTCATTCCGGCCGTCACCAGCTGCGACAACGGCACCGGCAACCTGTATGTGATCGACACGCTCAGTGGCAACGGTGCCGCGACGGTGTCCGACGTCGGTATCCTCGGTGAACCGTTCCTGACACGGGTGGGGTACTCGACGCTGTTTGTCAGCGACCCGACCGGCTCCCGCAAGGAAGTGACGCGATACCAGATCATCAAGCAGGGTTCCGGTGGACTCGGCACCCAGGCCAGCCAGACGATCAACAACACGGTTGGGCGCTTGAGCTGGCGCGAGATCAGCAACTACCAGGACCTGAGGAACGCCAATTGAACCCGCCTCCATTCTTCGCTCACGACGCGGGCGAGCGTCGGGTGCCTCGCGCCCCCGGCCTCGGGCGTGGCTTCACCTTGATCGAGCTGATGATCACGGTCGCCATCATCGGCATCCTCGCGGCCATTGCCTACCCGTCCTATCAGGACTCGGTCCTGAAGGGCCGGCGTGCCGAGGGGCGCACCGCCTTGCTGAACCTGCTGCAACAGCAGGAGCGCTACTACACGCAGAACGGCAGCTACCTGCAGTTCGCTGCAGGAGCGACGGGCTCGAACGGAGTCACCGCCACGGCGTCGAGCGGTGTCGCTATTCCTTTCCGGACTACGTCGGGGGACTCGACCAGCTTTGCTTACAGCCTGCGCGCCGATCCGTGCAGCAACACCCTGGGCCTCGATGAATGCGTGCTGCTGTCGGCTGTCCCGCAAAGAACGGATGCGGCTGCCGGCACATTGACAGTGAGCAGCGCTGGAACCAAAGACTGCAGCGGCAGCAAGCGGCTGACTCCCGGTGTTTGCTGGCGATGAAGGCGGCCTCCTTGAAGTTGCCACAGCGGCGGACTGATCCTTCGACGCCGCGGGGCTTCACGCTGATCGAGTTGCTGGTCGCGCTGGTTCTGGTGAGCGTCATGCTGGTGCTCGCTGCGCCGAGCTTCACCACCTTCCAGCGCAATTCCGAACTCACGACCACCGCGAACAGTTTCCTGGCGACGCTGTCAGCTGCACGCGCCGAAGCCATGAAGCGACAACTGCGAACGTTCGTCATTCCCGCGGACGGCAGCAACTGGTCCAGCGGATGGCTGGCGTTTGTCGATGTGAACAGCAACGTCTCGGCCACCGCGTTGTCCATGGACTCCGGCGACATTGAACTGGTGCGCGGCAATGCGCTGCCGGCATCCATAGCCATTGACACGTCCAGCGCGACCAGCTTCGAACACTCCGGTGTTCAGTACGCGATGTTCAACGGCAGTGGCTTCATGAGCTTGCTTGGTGGCGGATTCCCTGCTGGCGGCGCCGACTCTCTGGACTTCACCAACGGCGCCAGCGAAACCCGGCGGGTGCTCGCCAGCGTGGCGGGGCGTGTCCGCGTGTGCAAACCGAGCGATGCAGGCTGCAGCGTGTCTGCCGGCTTCTGAGCGCGCGCACTGAGCCGGCACAGCTGTGGCACGTCTGCCGCGTTCTGTTGTGGCGGGTCTCCCGCATTTCGTCATTCACCGCGGGTTGAATGGGCAGGCCGCCTTTGCTGATGACGCTGACCGTTCGGCCTTCCGCCAGGCCTTGGGACAGGCCGCACGTGAAGCTGGCGTCGCGGTCCATGGCTACGGCTTGTGTCGGGACGAGGTGCGGCTGCTGGTGACGCCTTCTTCGCCACAGTCGCTGTCCGCCATGATGCAAGGCATCGGCCGACGCTATGTGCGCGGTTTCAATCTGCGGCACGGCCGCAGCGGCACGCCCTGGGAAGGACGTTTCCGTTCGACGGTCATCGACGCCCCGGATTGGTTCATGCGTTGCTTGCAGTACGCAGAAGACTGCGCCGTCGCGGACGGTACCGAGCCCGTGCCGCAGGTTGATCCGCAATCGTCCAGCGCAGGGCACCACCTCGGGCTGCACATCGATGACGCGATCTCCGATCACACCCTGTTCTGGGGACTCGGGAACACACCGTTCGATCGAGAGGTCGCGTATCGCCGTCTGCTTGCTCACGCGCTGCCGGCCCATATCGTCGAGCGCATCCGCCATGCCACGCTGAAGGGCTGGGCGCTGGGCAGCCCTGCATTTGCACAATCGATCGAAGCATTGACCGGTCGGCGCCTCGAGCCCTTGTCTCGTGGCCGTCCTGCGTCGGCTGAAAAGGCCAAGCGGCGGAGCATTTGATCTGGCCCTAATTATTGGGGATTTCCGGGGGCGGAATTCATAAATGGGGTCAGACCCCGTTTTAAGTTCTTGGCATGCTTGCTGCGACACGCTAGGATTAACCCTCCCATGCACCTCAGGAGCCCGCGATGCACCAGGCCGCGCCGAAAGAATCCCTGCAA
>CANHOE010000265.1 GCA_947462175.1 Burkholderiales bacterium
ATCTCGAAAGCCCCGCCCGAGCCCGTCATCTACCCGCGCAATGGCCAGAATGCGCAGCAGTTGGAAGCCGATCGCCAGGAATGCAACCGCTGGGCCACCACCCAGCCAAGCGCGATGGCCGACAGCAGCGTGTTCAACCGCGCTACCGAAGCCTGCATGGACGGGCGCGGCTACACGATGCGCTGACCCTGTCGCGGCGGTTCAGCGGCGCGACACCTCGCGCATCGTCACGAATTCCTCGGCAACCGTCGGGTGGATGCCGATGGTGCGGTCGAGGTGGGCCTTGGTGACACCGGCCTGCAACGCCACCGCGAAGCCCTGGATCACCTCGCCGGCATCGGCGCCGACCATGTGCATGCCGAGCACGCGATCGCTCGCATCGTCAACCACGATCTTCATCAGCGTGCGTTCAGTGCTGCCGCTGAGGGTGTGCTGCAAGGCCTTGAAATCACTGCGGTAGATACGTATCGGGCCGCGTTCACGCGCCGCGTCTTCCGTCAGACCGACGGTGCCGATGTTCGGGTGCGTGAAGACGGCGGTGGGGATCAGCGTGTAGTCGATGGGTGGCCGGGTACCTTCGCCAAACAATCGATCGACCAGCACCATCGCTTCGGCCAGCGCCACGGGCGTCAATGCCATGTGCCCGACCAGATCGCCAATCGCATGGATTGACGGCACGACGGTCTGGTAGTTTCCGTCCACCGGGACGTTGCCCTTGGCATCGAGCGAGATGCCGACGGCTTCAAGGCCGAGTCCGGCTGTGCGCGGTACGCGCCCCGTGGCGTGCAGCACCGCATCGGCCTGGAGCATCGTGCTTCGATCCTCCTCAGCCGAGCCACCAGCGCGCGTAAGGCGCAGTGCATGGCCATCGGCATGGCGTTGCACATCGGAAACCGTCGTGTTCAGATGGATCACGACGCCCTTCTTGTGCATCTCGGCGGTGATGAAATCGACGATCTCGGTGTCGAACCCGCGCAGCAGACGCGGCCCGCGGTGCACCAGCGCCACCTGCGCCCCCAGGCCCTGGAAGATCGACGCGAACTCGCAAGCGATGTAGCCACCGCCCACGACGACCAGCCGGCGCGGAAACGGATCGAGGTCGAACATGTCGTCCGAGCTCAGCGCGTGTTCGGCGCCAACGTGGTGGGCCCGTTGCGCGCCCCCGCCGGTGGCGAGCAGGATGTGACGAGCGGTGTAAAGCTGCGATGGTGCCTCGGCGTCGGCACCAGCCGAACGCACTGCCACTGTGTGCGCGTCGATCAGCCGGCCCCAGCCGCGCACCAGCGTCGCACCCGCGCCCCGCAAAACGCCCTCGTAGATCCCGTTCAGCCGTGCGATCTCGGCGGCACGCCGAGCCTTCAACACGCCCCAGTTGAAGTGCGGCGTGGCTGCCTCCCACCCGAAGCCATGCGACTGCTCGAAGGCCTCGGCGTAATGGGCCGCATAGCTGTACAACTTCTTCGGGATGCAGCCGACGTTGACGCAGGTGCCACCAAGCGCACCGCCTTCGACGACGATCACGCGGGCGCCGCGCTGCGCCGCAAAACGACTGGCGCGCACGCCGCCGCTGCCAGCGCCGATCACCAGCAGGTCACAGTCAAAGTCCGTCATGGGGGTCTTGTGGGTTGTGCTCATCGAGAGGGTCTCCAGGGCGCATCAGCGCTCGTAGCGTATCCAGTGTGTCGGCTTCATGCAGCGGCTTGTCGTCGCGGATTCTGAGCATGCGGGGGAAGCGTACCGCGATGCCGCTCTTGTGTCGGGTGCTGAGGTTGAGGCCTTCGAAGCCGAGTTCGAAGACCATCGTCGGTCGAACGCTTCGCACCGGTCCGAATTTCTCCAGCGTCGTCTGGCGGATCACGCGGTCGACCGCCTTGAACTCTTCGTCACTCAGGCCACCATAAGCTTTTGCGAACGCCACCAATTGCAGTCCGTCGGGCTGTGGCAGCTGGCGCGCGGCGATGGCATCGATAACGCCCTGCGCCTCGGCCGCATCGCGCGGCGTGCGGTTCCACACCGCGAAGGTGTAGTCGGTGTAGACGCTGGCGCGGCGACCGTGACCAGCCTGCGCGTAGATCAGCACGGCATCGGCAGTGAGCGGATCGACCTTCCATTTCCACCATGCCACCGATTGCGTTCCTGTCGAGCTCCCCGCCTGCTTGCGACGCCCACTGCCGTAATGCGCGTCGCGGTGCTTCAGCATGAAGCCCTCGACCCCGCGACCTCGCGATTGCGTGCGCAGTGAGGCCAGGTCGGACCAGGAGCCGTGCAACAGCGGCGACACGCGCAGCAATGGTGCGTCGACCGCCAGCACCTCCAGCGCCGCGCGCCGAAGGTGTTGCGCGGTTTCACGCAGATCAAGGCCGTGCTGCTCCAGCAGATCGTAGGCCATGAAGGTCACCGGCACGTCGGCGAGGATCTTCTTCGTCAGGTTCTTGCGACCGATCCGCTGCTGCAACAGATTGAAGGGCGCCGGTCGGTCGCTGGCCGGCAACCAGACCAGGATCTCGCCATCGAGCACCGTGCCATCCGGCCAGGCCTGCGCGATGGCTACGACCTCGGGGAATCGGTCTGTGACCAGTTCTTCGCCGCGCGACCAGATCCACACCTGCCCCGCGCGCCGCACCACCTGCGCGCGAATGCCGTCGTACTTCCACTCGACCAGCCAGTCGCCGGGCGGACCCAGCACCGCATCGAAAGCGGCCAGTGGCACCTCGACCGGGTGCGCAAGAAAGAACGGGTAGGGCTGCCCCGCATCGCGGCCCGGCTCAGCGTCGCGCGACACCAGTCTTGCAAAGCCGGCTGTATCTGGCCGTGCGCTCTTGTCGGTGTAGCCCATCATGCGCTGAGCGACGACCTTGCCATCCAGTCCGGCCCACTCGGCCAACGCACGCTGCACCAACAGCTTGCTGACGCCGACGCGAAAACCCCCGCCGATCAGCTTGGTCAGCAGAAAGCGTTCGTCAGGGTCCAGTTCTTCCCAGTAACCAGCGATGCACGCGGCCTGAGTCTGAGGCGTTTCATCGCGCAGCGGAAGGAGACGCTGTTCGATCCAGACAGCAAGACCAAGATCGCTGCGCTTCGATGGCGCGGGCAACACATGTGCAATCGTTTCGGCCAGATCGCCGACTGCCTGGTAGCACTCGTCGAACAGCCAGTCATCGATGCCGGCGCGTGCGCAGGCCAACTCGCGCAGCACGCCGGTCGGCACGACCTGGCGTGGCTTGCCGCCGGCCAGGAAATACACGGCCCACGCCGCATCGGCCGCATCGGCGATGGCGAAGTAGCGCTTCAGCGCATCGACCTTGGCAGTGGTCGCGGTGCTGGCGTCGAGCGCGGCGTAAAGCGCGGCGAATCGCCTCAACGCGGCACTCCGCTCGGGTCGACGGCAGGCGCATCCTTCTCGGTCACCTCAGCGACTGGCGGCATCGCCTCGGGGCCATCATCGCGCCCGAACTCGGTGCGGAACGATCCCGCCTGCAGCCCCTGCTGCTCCAGCCAGCGAACCATCACCGCCTCGTAGCCATGCGTCACGATGACGCGCTCGGCACCGGTCGCTGCAATGGCGCGCTGCAGGCCGGGCCAGTCCGCGTGGTCGCTCATCACGAAACCGCGGTCCACTGCATGGCGACGGCGCGCGCCGCGCAACTGCATCCAGCCACTGGCGAACGCGTCACTGGCCTCGACACCACCGACTGAGAAGCTGCGCGCCCAGCTGCTGTCCTGCACCGACGGCGGGCCGATCGCGATCGCACGCCGCAGGCTGGCCTTGTCACTCACCTCGCTGATCAGCTGCGTGGCCGGCAGACGAACACCTTCGGCGCGGTAGGCACGGTTCAGTGGCTCGACCGCAGCGTGCACGACGATAGGCCCAATCCGCTCATCCAGACCCGCCAGCAGTCGCTGCGCCTTGCCGAAGCTGTAGCCCATCAGCAAGCTGGCGCGGCCCGCATCGGCATTCGCACTCCACCAGGCATTGATGTCGGCATAGAGCTCGCGTTGTGGGCGCCAGCGGTAGACAGGCAGGCCGAAGGTGCTTTCGGTGATGAAGCAGTCGCAGCGCACCGGCTCGAACGGGTCGCAGGTCAGGTTGTGATCGTCTGCTGCACCACTGACAAAGTAGTCGCCTGAGGCCACCCATACCCGCCCGCC
>CANHOE010000266.1 GCA_947462175.1 Burkholderiales bacterium
CGGCATCGAAGCTGATGCGCACGTCGAGGTACGGCTCGTCCTCGTACAACTCAGGTCGGTTCAGCGCCTCGAAACGCAGCTTGTCGCAGGCGTCGGACGCATTGGAAATCAGCTCACGGAGGAAGATTTCCTTGTTGGAGTACAGCGAGTGGGTGACGAGGTGCAGGATCTGCTTGACTTCGGCCTGGAACGAAAGGGTCTGTTTGGTCATGGTCGCTGAGGTGAGTGTTCACGCAAGAGCATTCATATGGGGTTTGGCGTCTGACCTTCAAGGCCCGACCAGATGCATGGTGAACAGCAGCCCATGCCCCACCGCAGCGCCCATCAGCAGGCAAGGCACCGCGTACAGATGGAAGCTCAACCCTGCGCGGGTGTCAGGGGTCATCCGCAAAGCGATCAGGTCGGCGGTTGATCCCGCAACGAAGTCGAAGCCGCCGATGGCGCTGTGAACCGCGTCGAGTCTGGCGATCAGCGGTCTTCACGGGGAAGCAGGTGTACGCACAATAGCTGCCTTGCGAACAATAACCATCCCGCTGGATGGCTTCTGGATGGGGCTAGACTCCAATCATGAACCCAACCGTCGCTGCCGGCGCACCATCCTCGCGTTCGAAGTTCAGGGCGAGCAAGTCCGACACCGAGGGCGGTAAGAATCCCGGCCGCGCGCCCAAACCCACTGATTCGGAGAAGATCACCATCAACCTCGGCCACGTGGATCTGGGGCAGGTTGATCTGCTGGTCAGTGAGGGCTTCTATGGGAACCGCACCGATTTCATCCGCACGGCCATCCGAAGCCTGCTGACGCAGCACAGCGACGCGCTGAAGCAAGTGGTGGCCCGCAAGATGCTCGTGCTGGGCCTGCAACACATCTGCCGCACGGACCTTCTGGCCTTGCAGCAATCGGGGCAGAAACTCACCCTGCGGGTGGTGGGCCTGGCATCTATCGCGCACGACGTGACGCCAGAACTGGCACTGGACACGATCGAGTCACTGGAGGTGCTGGGTGCGCTGCATGCCAGTGCCGAAGTCAAACAGGCGCTGGCCGGGCGGCTGAAATGACCGCACACCGTTGCATCACTCTCTTTGTCGTACCAGCACGGCCCGCCCTGTCGCCACGAAAGCCACCATGCCCGAAACGCTTCAGCGCTGGATGAAAGAGGTCACGCGGCTGACCCGCGCAGGCCGCTTGGCCGAGGCCACGCAGGTGATCCAGCAGGCGCTGGTGCGTCGTCCTGCGCCGCTGCAGACGGCCTCTGCAGAGCGGGCAACGCCGGAAGTGATCGACGGTTGCGTGACGGACGTTGAGAACAGCGGCGTCACCGCAGCGCCCGTCGCACGCGCGCCGGCACATGAAGGAGGCTCGACACTGGCCGGCCAACATGGTGAGGCCGGACTGATCCGCAGCTACTTGCTCTATCTGCCGCCGCCGACGCCAGCTGGTCCGTCCGACACCCCGATTCCGCTGATCGTGATGCTCCACGGCTGCACTCAGGACCCGGCCGACTTCGCGCTCGGCACGGGCATGAACACGCTGGCGCGAGAGCGAGGGTTTGCGGTGCTGTATCCCGCGCAGGCCCAGGACGCCAACCCGCAGCGATGCTGGAACTGGTTCAAACACAACCATCAGCAGCGCGGACATGGTGAAGCGGCGTTGTTGGCCGGTATGACGCGAGCCGTGATCGCCGAGCACGGTCTCGATGCCCGTCGGGTTTACGTCGCAGGACTGTCCGCCGGTGGGGCCATGGCTGCCATCCTCGGCCAGGCTTATCCCGACCTGTATGCGGCAGTCGGCATCCACTCCGGACTGGCCAGCGGCGCCGCGAGCGATCTGATGTCGGCACTGTCGGCAATGAAGAACGGACCGAAGTCGCCAAGCTCAGCGCCCAACCCAGCGCTTCGCGGTGACCCTGGCGACGCAGCCATCGGCGCGGCCAGCGGGATCGCACCGCTGCCGACGATCGTTTTCCATGGCGATACTGACGCGATCGTCCACCCTGGCAACGGTGCCCAGGCCATTGCAGCGGCCCTTGGCGGATCACTGCACGGCGGCCCAGGCGCAGCCCGGACGGCAAGCGTCGAGCAGGGCGTGTCAGTACAAGGCCGGACCTACACGCGCACGGTGTACGCCAGCGCGAAAGGCACTGGCACCCAGGCCGAACTCTGGGTCGTGCATGGTGGTGGGCACGCCTGGTCGGGTGGCAGTGCGCAGGGCTCGTACACCGACCCCAGCGGACCCGATGCCACGCGCGAGATGTGGCGCTTCTTCAGCGATCACCCCCGCTCGGCGTCCTGAAGATGCGCAACGTGTTGGCCATTGTCTGCAGCACACGGAATGCCTGGCTGGCGTTGCTGCTGAGCTTTGGCTTGGTGGCGGCGATGCATGCACAACCGGCCGAGCGTTACCGCTCTGCAGCGCCCACCGCCGACGGGATCGGCAAGATTTATCACGGGCGCGAAATCGCCCAGATGATGGGATTCGATGGCGCCGCCTGGCTAGAGCGCACCGAGCGGCAGAAGGAGGAGCGCGCCGACCTGCTGATGGCCGAACTTGCGTTGAAGCCCGGCATGGATGTGGCCGACGTCGGAGCCGGCACCGGCTATTACTCGCGGCGCCTGGCCTTGCAGGTCGGTCCCGAAGGCAAGGTCTTTGCCATCGAGGTGCAGCCCCAGATGCTGCGCGTGCTCGAAACGACCGCGAAGCGCCCTGGCTACGGCAACATCGTGCCGGTGCTCGGCGCCGAGGAGAACGTGAACCTGCCTGAAGCATCGATCGATCTGGCGATCATGGTCGACGTCTATCACGAGCTGGCGTATCCACATGAGGTGCTGACCAGCATCGTGCGCGCGGTGCGGCCCGGCGGACGCGTGGTGTTCGTCGAGTACCGAGGCGAAGACTTCAGCGTTCCGATCAAGAACTTGCACAAGATGACGGAGCAGCAGATCCGGCTGGAAGCCGCGGATCAGTCGCTGGTCTGGGAACGCACCGCGCGCAAGCTGCCTTGGCAGCATGTGGTGGTGTTCAGGCGGCCATGAAGGCAGTCTGGCCACGCACGGCAGCGCTTCGCTGAGGCCATCGATGTCTGACCTGTCCGACGCTCCCACATTGCCCCCGGCCTTGTCCGGTGAGCGCATCGAGATCGACAGCACCGCCGGTCGGCTGTCCTTCTATGTTGCTGGCCACACCGAAGGCGCGAGTACCGGCGCCGATAGAACGCCACTGCTGCTACTGCACAGCATCAACGCTTCGGCTTCGGCCTACGAGGTGCGGCCGCTGTTCGAGCACTACGGGCAACAGCGCCCTGTCTACGCCCCCGATCTGCCAGGCTTCGGCCTCTCCGATCGCAGTGATCGCCCCTACCTTCCGCGCCTGATGACCGATGCAGTCCATGCCATGGTCACCGAGATCCAGCGCCTGCATGGTGATGCACCGATCGACATCGTCGGGGTGTCGCTGTCCTGCGAATATGCCGCACGCGCGGCGCAGGAAGCACCCCAATGCTTTCGCAGCGTCGGGCTGGTCAGCCCGACCGGTTTCAATCGAGGGGCACCGTTCATGGGTGCGCCGGGGAGTACCCGCGGAATAGCGTGGCTGCGCCGATTCTTTTTCAACCCGCGCTGGAGTGACGGGCTCTACCGCTGGCTGACGAAGCGCTCGGTAATCCGCTTTTTTCTGAAGAAGACCTGGGGCAGCGCCCAGATCGATGAGGGTCTGCTCGACTACGACGTGCTGACGACACGTCAACCTGGCGCAAAGTTTGCCCCCTACTGGTTCGTCAGCGCCTACCTGTTCAGCGCCGACATCACCCGTGTTTATCGATCACTGGCCGGGCCGGTGTGGATGGTCCACGGCGTGCGCGGCGACTTCATCGACTACCGCCACAAGGCCGCGTATGCGGAGCTGCCGAACTGGACGTTCGATGTGATGTCGACCGGTGCCCTGCCCTACTTCGAACGGCGCGAAGAGTTCGTCGCTTTGTACGACGCGTTTCTGAGCCGGCAATGAACCCCGGGCTGTCACGGGGAGACCTGCTTGCCGCGCTCACCGTCGTGATCATCTGGGGACTGAATTTTGTCGTGATGAAGGTGGCGTTGGCGGCAGTCAGCCCGATGATGCTCGGCGCCTTGCGCTTCGCGATGGC
>CANHOE010000267.1 GCA_947462175.1 Burkholderiales bacterium
CGCGCGAGCACCTGCCCACGCTTGAAGCGTTGCAGAGCCGCCCGGCGAGCCATGCGCAATGCAGTCAGTACTTCGAATCAAACCCACAACTGATGGGTGCCATCGACCCTGCGTACAACAACATCGATGGCGAAGGCCACGCCGTGGAGCGCATTCGATTGCTCCATTACTCAGACATGGGAACGCAGTTCTCGCACCGGCTTGCTTTCTCGCGCCTGGCGGCGGAGGGAAGGAAGCATTGGTTCGATGGCGAGGTGGTACCCCATCCAAGGGCCGATCTGACCGCTGAGTTCGATCGTTGCTATGAAGAGGCCCTGGCCAGTGGCCGCAGCCTCGACGACTACCGGAATCCGTCGCCGTTCGGTAACGTCGTCAAAAAGTCCGAGCGTCGCCATCGCGGCAATATTTTTACCAGGCCGGCGCTGCACCGCTGTCCATAAGTCCCGGTTAAGTCTCACTTCATAGCATTCGTTCCTCGATAGCGAGGAAGAGGTATGAAGTGCATATGAATGCGGGCAGCGCACAGCGAACATCGGGTGCTCAATTCGCGGCACGAACGCCGATCCAGTGCGGCTTTCTGTTCAATCACGACCAACTGCATCAGATGGCGCACAGCGCGCCGATCGCGTTCGAGCTCATGCGCCTCACGCCCACGATTCGGGTCACGCTGCTGGCCGGCACCATTGCGCAGTATGAGTACCTTCGCCGGGCGCTGGAGAAGTTCGGACTGCCTGCGGACGACCTGCATCTGATCGGTCCCCCTACATGGATGTCCGGACTCGCCGGCGCACTTGATTCGGTGATTCCGTTTTCACGCATCATCACCCTGCTGGCCAACCGCGAGCGATTTCGCAGCCTGGATGTGCTGGTAGTGGCGGAAAAGACGAGTCTGATGCTGCGGTCTACTGCTGGATTGAAGTCGCTGAAGTTTGTACACACACGCCATGGCGCGGGCGACCGCGAAATCGGGTTTGACAAGCGCAGTGGTGAGTTCGACCTGGTACTCATGTCCGGGGAAAAAATCCGAGACAGGCTTCAGACTGCCGGTCTGGTCGGACCCGGCGGCTACGCGATCATCGGCTATCCCAAGTTCGACGTTTGCCGTCCAACAGCGGAGCGTCAGCGTTTGTTCGATAACGACCTCCCAACAGTGCTATACAACCCCCACTGTTCGCCGCGCCTCTCGTCGTGGTTCAAGGATGGCTTGGCGGTGCTGGAAGCGTTCCATCGGTCTGGAAAATACAATCTGATCTTCGCGCCGCATGTCATGCTGTTTCGCAAGCGAATGCAGATTTCCCTGAAACCACTTCGCTTCGCGATGACAGGACGGCTGCCGGAACGCTACCGTAACTGTCCCCACATTCTTGTGGACGTTGGCAGCGAGCGCAGTACCGACATGAGCTACACCGAGGCAGCTGACCTCTATCTCGGAGATGTCAGCAGCCAGATCTACGAGTTCCTGCGCCGCCCCCGACCCTGCGCATTCATCGATTCACATGGCACCGTCTGGCGCAACGACAGCAATTACCGGCATTGGCACTGTGGCCCGGTCCTTGGCGGCGCCGACGATCTCATCTCCAGCATCGACGAGGCCTTTGCAGGCCACGATGGCTATGTGGCCGCGCAGCAAAGCCTGTTCACCTACAGCATCGACGTGAGTGACAAGCCGTCGTCAAAGCGTGGGGCGGAGGCGATCCTGAGCTTTGTCCGCCGGACGTTCCCACGACAACCTGACACGCTTGACCCTGTTGCAGGCTGAGCGCTTGTCATGGAGTGCCTACGGGCATCCATCGCGGCTGCGGAGCATTTCATGGATCCGTGCCACGGCGCGAGACAAGTCGTCGTCTCTGCGCGACGTATAGGCGAGCGTGGGGTCCGACAGGCCAAGAATTCCGATATGCCCCGCGCTGGATAGTTGATCGATCCAACGCCCGATATTGACGTCGCCAGCGATGTAGCCGGATGCAATCATTGGTCGCGGAACGACGCCACGAACGGTGCGCATGAAGCGCCGCAGAGGGGGCATACCGAGGGGCGCAACCCAGAGTGGTTTACCGGTGCGCCAGCACTCGGCGATCATCGATGCGGAGTCGCCAGTGACAAACAGTTCGTCGGCAAGATTCAAAAGTGCGGCGTACGGATTGGCTCGCGCCTCGAACGGATCAAACACGTGAAACTCACTGTGTGCTGGCAATGCACTGCGGAGGCTGGCAATGGCACCAGCCGGTGTACGCGGGCTGGTGCTCACAAATAAGCTACCACCCCGCTCCTCGGTACGGGCGCCCACTGCCGCGACAGTGCGCACGATCTCGCAAGGCTCCAGGGGAAGGCGGCTGGTAGGCCCTCCAACCATCAGTGCCAGCCAGGGGCGCGGAAGATTGGAAGCAAGCAGGCGCAAGGCCCCGGGCGAGTTGCGATCGAGCGGCGGTGCCGGGTTGAATGGCATTCGTATACGCAGCACGTTCGCCGCATCGACATAGCAGTCTGTCGGCATTGGAATGATCAGGTCCAGCGCCCCGACCGCGAGCTTGCGCGGAAGGCCGAGATGAACCAGGCGAACAGAGCCGCCACCCAGTTCTCGCACCCGCAGCGCAGCGGTCAACGTCTTGCCGAACGAAATGGCGAGGCGTGGCCAAGGCGGCCGCAGCGCCGTGAAGTCGAACACCACATCACGCCCGGTCGGCACCATCCGCGCCACGGGGAGCTCGCGAAAGGGCATAGCGAGCGCCATGGCAAGCGCCCGCTGCTGCGCAACCTCACCCGGGCGGTTGCCAGTGAGTAACCAGACCTCCTCCGATTCTGAGGCGCTCACAGTCCGAAGCTCGCTTCACAGCCCCCAGAGCAGCGTGCGCGCCTGGAACAAAAGCGCGCTTCGCTTCCCGCTGTTGCCGATGCGCGGCAACGCAAACAGGCTTTGACCAGAATGGACGCGTCCCCGCCTAGTCGTCACCGCCGTCACGTATCCCGCAGATTGTGTTGCAGCCAAGCACGCGTCGTCGTGGTCGCCATACGGAAAGCAGAAGTGCTCGACCGGTACGCCTACACGCTGCTCGAGTTCTGTCTTGGATTCGACAACCTCGTGGCGCATCTGCGAACGCTCGATGCGGCTGAGGTGTGGATGACTGAGTGAATGGGAGCCGATTCTCATGCCCGCAGCAATCCACTCGCGAATTCCCGCCAAGTCCATCAGGGGTTTGCGGACGCCCAGCAGTTCACTGTCCCAGGCGTTGTACTCGCCGATGCGGTCAGCGACCATGTAGCACGTGGCGCTGAACCCGAAGTCTCGCAAGGCCGGAAGTGCAAACTCTAGATTGTCGAAATAGCCGTCATCGAAAGTAATGATCGCAACGCGACTCTTCTTCTCGCCGCGAAGGTAGGGCAGGCCATCTTCCATCGAAACCCCGCGGTAGCCGAGCTGAGCCAGCACCTGAAGGTGAAGGCGAAATTTACCGGGATCGAGATAAAGGCCGCGATGTGATGCGCTCTGTGGCGCTATGCCAATGTTGTGATAGGTGAGGATAGGTACCGGTTGCAGCGGAGTTGCGATCGCCCCATGAGAGTGTCGTTCGGTCTGCATGACTATTGAACAGAACTCGACGCCGAACGCGAAGCTTCTTTACTCCTTGACTGGGCAGTGATGTCGCTCGCGATCTCGGCGACAAGTCTCTCACCCACAGTGCGGAACCGCTCGCGTGAATACCGTTCAAGGACCTGAGCGCGTGCCAGATGCCCCATTGTTGAGGCGTGAGTCGGGTTACGTGCGAGTGAGAGAACGGCTTGAGCGATCGCTTCGACATCGCCGATGTTGCACAGCCAGCCAGTCTGGCCAGGCGTGACGCCGCGCGCCAGCTCGCCGACCCGTGTCGCGATGATTGGCAATCCCGCCTGCATGGCTTCGTGGGCGGCGATACAGAAACCTTCCTTAAGGGAGGTTTGCGCGTAGCCGTGCAGGTGTGCCAGGAACACCTCAGGCGCGACAAAGCCGTGAAAGTGCAACACGCCGTTCAGCCCGAGTTCGGTCCCTAGTGCTTTGAGGGCGGCGTGTTCGGGGCCGTCACCGGCCAAGTGCAGCTCAAGCCGCGCGCATGC
>CANHOE010000268.1 GCA_947462175.1 Burkholderiales bacterium
CAAGCCTGTGGCCAGGGCATCCCCGAGCGACGGATCGTCTTCAACGATGAGCAAGCGCATCTCCAAACTCCTCGGGCGACAACGCCGCCGTACCGCCGAGATTATCCGGACGCGGCGCTGCGCCGATCACGGCGCGCGCTCCGGGAGCCGCCTGAGCGATTCGGGACGCCGGAGCCTCACGCGAAAACCCCTCATGAAAAGTCCGGCGATGCGGTGACACTACGCGTCCACTCGGACGCTGGAGAACCGCATGCCCAAGAAGCCGCTCTACCAGTCGCTCTACTTCCAGGTCATCACCGCGATCGTGATCGGTGTCCTGCTCGGTCACTTCTACCCGCAGATCGGCGCGGCGATGAAGCCGCTGGGGGATGGTTTCATCAAGTTGATCAAGATGATCATTGCGCCGATCATCTTCTGCACCGTGGTGGTTGGCATCGCCGGCATGGAGGACATGAAGAAGGTCGGCAAGACAGGCGGCCTCGCTTTGCTGTACTTCGAAGTCGTCAGCTCGATCGCGCTGGTGGTCGGGCTCGTCATCATCAACCTGGTACAGCCAGGCGTCGGCATGAACATCGACGTGAGCACGCTGGACACCAAGGGCATCGCCGCCTACACCGAGCCGGGCAAGATGGCGACGACCACCGACTTCCTGCTCAACATCATCCCGAGCACGGTGGTGGATGCGTTCGCCAAGGGCGAGATCCTGCAGGTGCTGCTGTTCGCCGTGATGTTCGGCTTCGCCCTGCACAAGTTCGGTGGTCGCGGCACGCTGGTATTCGACCTGATCGAGAAAACCTCGCACGTGTTGTTCAGCATCGTCGGCATCATCATGAAGGTTGCACCGATCGGCGCCTTCGGAGCGATGGCGTTCACCATCGGCAAGTACGGTGTCGGCTCGCTGGTGTCGCTCGGCGCGCTCATGGCGACCTTCTATGCGACCTGCCTGTTCTTCATCATCGTCGTGCTCGGCTTGATTGCCAGGTTTCACGGCTTCTCGATCTTCAAGTTCATTCGCTACATCAAGGAAGAGCTGCTGATCGTGCTGGGCACCTCGTCGAGCGAATCGGTGTTGCCGCGGATGATGGCGAAGATGGAAAACCTGGGCGCAAAGAAATCCGTGGTCGGACTCGTGATCCCGACCGGTTACTCGTTCAACCTCGACGGCACCTCGATCTACCTGACGATGGCAGCGGTCTTCATCGCTCAGGCCACCAACACGCCGATGACGCTGACGCAGCAGATCACGCTGCTGCTGGTGCTGTTGCTGACATCCAAGGGCGCGGCCGGCGTCACTGGCAGCGGCTTCATCGTGCTGGCGGCCACGCTGTCGGCGGTGGGCCACGTGCCGGTGGCCGGACTGGCATTGATCCTTGGCATCGACCGCTTCATGTCGGAGGCGCGGGCACTGACCAACCTGATTGGCAACGGCGTCGCAACCGTGGTTGTGGCCAGTTGGACAGGCGACCTGGACAAGGATCAAATGAATCGGCGACTCAACAACGAGACCGACGACGACGCCGCCGATCCCGAAGCTGTGCTCGACCCGGTTGAGCAGCACCTGGCGGTCACACCGGCGCACTGATGATGGAGCAGGCGCGCAACCCGTTGCACGGCATCACGCTGGAGGGCATCGTCACTGCACTGGTGGCGCACTACGGATGGGCGGAACTGGGCCAGCGCATCCCGGTGCGCTGCTTCACCAGCGACCCGAGCGTGGCATCGAGCCTGAAGTTCCTGCGCAAGACGCCGTGGGCGCGTGAGAAGGTAGAGGGGCTTTACTTGTTCATGCTGCGGGATCTCAAGCGAAGCGGGGCAAGTCAATCGCGCTCAACCTGATGGAGTCAGCCGAGGTTGGCGCAAGAGCGCTGCGCCAAGCCGCTGTGCTGCGCTCCTGTCCCCCGGGCCTGAAAAGACAGGCCCTCCTCCTTGACGTCATTCCACAAAGCGGACCCAGGCATGAGCGGAGCCGGGCACCCGAAGGCCTCGGCAGCACGAACAAAAAAGGCGCGTCAACGACGCGCCTCTGATGGATCGGGAATTGGGCAGGTTCAGTGCAGAGGCACGCCCGTCTTGGATTGAAGTTCTTCAAGCGTCACGCCGTCAGCCAGCTCCACAACCTTCAGGCCCTCGGGCGTCACATCCAGCACCGCCAGGTCCGTGATGATGCGGTTGACCACCCCGAGACCGGTCAGCGGCAGCGTGCACTTCGGGATGATCTTCAGATCGATCGTGCCGTCCTTCTTCTTCGCGACGTGCTCCATCAGCACGATGACGCGGGCCACGCCGGCCACCAGGTCCATCGCGCCGCCCATGCCCTTGACCATCTTGCCGGGGATCATCCAGTTCGCAAGGTCGCCGTGTTCGCTGACCTGCATCGCGCCCAGGATGCTCAGGTTGATCTTGCCGCCGCGGATCATTGCGAAGCTCTCATGCGAGCCGAAGATCGACGATCCAGGGATCGTCGTCACCGTTTGCTTGCCGGCGTTGATCAGGTCGGCATCGACCTCGTCCTCGGTCGGAAAAGGGCCGATGCCCAGCATGCCGTTTTCGCTTTGCAGCCAGACCTCGATGTCGGGGCGAACATGGTTGGCCACCAGCGTCGGCAGGCCGATGCCCAGGTTGACGTAGAAACCGTCTTGCAACTCTTGCGCAGCACGTGCTGCCATTTGGTCGTGCGTCCAGGCCATGATCAAACTCCCGCCTTTTCGGTCAACGTGCGCTTCTCGATGCGCTTCTCGGGGTGCTTGTTGAGCACCAGACGGTGCACATAGATGCCAGGCAGGTGCACCGAATCCGGGTCGAAGGTGCCGGTCGGCACGATCTCCTCGACCTCGGCGATGGTGATGCGACCGGCCATTGCCACCGCTGGGTTGAAGTTGCGCGCGGTGCGGCGAAACAGCAGGTTGCCGCTTTCGTCGGCCTTCCAGGCCTTCACCAGACTGACCTCGGGGCACAGCGCGCGCTCCATCACATAGACGGAGCCGTCGAACTCGCGGGTTTCCTTGCCTTCGGCCACCAGCGTGCCCACGCCGGTCTTGGTGAAGAAAGCGGGGATGCCGGCGCCGCCTGCGCGCAGCTTCTCGGCCAGCGTGCCCTGCGGCGTGAATTCAAGCTCGAGTTCGCCGGCCAGGTACTGGCGCTCGAACTCCTTGTTCTCGCCGACGTAGCTGGAAATCATCTTCTTGATCTGGCGGGTTTCCAGCAGCTGACCCAGACCGAAACCGTCGACGCCCGCGTTGTTGGAGATCACCGTCAGGTTCTTGACGCCGCTGTCGCGCAAGGCCGCGATCAGCGCCTCGGGAATGCCGCACAGGCCAAAGCCCCCGACCGCAAGCAACTGCCCATCTGCAACAACGCCTTGGAGCGCCGCGTCAGCGCTCGGATAAACCTTGTTCATTGCATTCCTCTCGAGGACTCAGAGACACGCTCACCGACCACATGGCCAAACCACTTCTCGATTGTGCCGTTGCCCGGCTCTCAACTGAGAGGAATCCGTGCCGCTGAGCCTCAGAGGGCGTAGCCGTCATCGGCCTGGATCACGGCGCCATTGATGAAATGGCTTTCATTGGCGCACAGCATCATCAGAACCACGTCCAGGTCCTTCGGCTGGCCGATGCGCTTGCGCGGCAGCAGGTCAATCAGACGCTTGCCGGCGTCGGTGAGCCACTCGTGGTGATTCATCTCGGTGACGATGTAGCCGGGGCAGATGGCGTTGACATTGATGCCGTACTTGCCCCATTCGAGCGCCATCGCTCGGGTCATGTGGATCACGGCTGCCTTGCTCATGCTGTAGACGCCGATCTTGCTGAGCGCCTTCAGCCCCGCCATGGACGCGATGTTGACGATGCGCCCGCCAGTGAAGGTGCCGGGTGCGGCGCCCTTGGCCCGCGCGATCATCCGCTTGCCGACTTCCTGCGCGACGAAGAAGCTGCCGCGGGTGTTGATGTCGAACACGAAGTCGTAGTCGTCCTCGGTCACCTCGGTCAGCTTCTGCGTGGTGCTGACGCCGGAGTTGTTCACCAGAATGTCGATGGTGCCCATCTCGGTTTCGGCGTGCG
>CANHOE010000269.1 GCA_947462175.1 Burkholderiales bacterium
CTCAAGGTGCCCTACGTCGACGCGACTGAACTGATGATGGACATCCTGCGCCACGGCGACAGCGTCCGCGTCGTCGGCGACAAGGCGCTGGCGGCGGCGGTCGCCAAGCGGCTGCACCAAGCGGCGGCGTTGTACGCTTGATGCATTGGCGGTCGCGGCGGCGGGAGGTCCCACCGCTGCGTACCCAGTGAAAGGAATAGACATGAAAGCCACCTGGAACGGCGTGACCCTGGCCGAAAGCGATGACACCGTCGTCGTCGAGGGCAACCACTATTTCCCGGCCGAAAGCCTGAACCGCGATTACGTGACCTTCAGCAACCATCGCTCCGGCTGTGCGTGGAAGGGCCAGGCGCATTACTACAGCCTGATGGTCAATGGCGACATGAACGAGAACGCGGTCTGGTACTACCCCGAGCCGAGCGAGGCCGCTGCGCACATCAAGGGACGCGTCGCGTTCTGGAAGGGTGTGAAAGTCGAGTGACTGCGCCCAACCGAACTCCCAATCCGCGCCGGGAGTTCATCGCCAGCCTCGCGACTTTGGCCGGTAGTGCTGCGGTCCCCGCCTGGGCCGAGAAGCTTCAGGCGATCGGCGCGCCCCAGCGTTTCGACTACGCGGCCTTGAAGGGCCAGGCGCAGGCCCTGTCGCGCAATCCCTACGCGAAGCCGCGCGCCGTCCTGCCCAAGGAAATCGAGGCCCTGGACTGGGACGCCTACCAGGCGATCCGATTCCGGCCCGACCATGCGCTGTGGCGCGATGACAAGCTGCGCTTTCAGGCGCAGTTCTTTCATCTCGGGCTGTTTTTCAAGTCGCCGGTGCGGCTGTACGAACTGGTCGACGGCCACGCGCAGGAGCTGGCCTACGTGCCCGAGATGTTTGACCACGGCAAAAGCGGGCTCGACCATGCGCAGCTGCCGCGCGACCTCGGCTTTGCCGGCTTCCGCCTGAATTTCCACACCGACCTGCAGCGCGACATCACCGCGTTTCTGGGTGCTAGCTACTTCCGCGCGGTCGGTGGTGAGTGGCAGTACGGGCTGTCAGCGCGAGGCCTGGCGATCGACACCGGCGCACCGAAGCCAGAGGAGTTTCCAAACTTCATCGGCTTCTGGCTCGAACGCCCGGCCGTGGGTTCGAACAGCGTGACGGTCTACGCGCTGCTCGACTCGCCCAGCGTGGCCGGCGCCTACCGTTTCGTCATCACGCCGGGCGACACGCAGGTGATGGACATCGACGCAGCGCTGTACCCGCGCACCACCATCGATCGCCTCGGCATTGCGCCGTGCACGAGCATGTTCCAGACTGGCGAGAACGACCGCCGCATGGGCTACGACTGGCGCGGCGAGATCCACGACAGCGATGGCCTCGCGATGTGGACCGGCAATGGCGAATGGATCTGGCGCCCGCTCACCAACCCGCGCCAGCTCGCTTTCAACGCTTTCCAGGACAACAACCCGCGCGGCTTCGGCCTGCTGCAGCGCGACCGCGATTTCGACCACTACCAGGACGATGGTGTGTTCTATGAGAAGCGCCCTTGTCTGTGGGTGGAGCCGAAGTCGGGGTGGGGCCCAGGCTCGGTGCAACTCGTCGAGATCCCGACGGTGGACGAAACCTTCGACAACATCGTGGCCTTCTGGAACCCAGCGCGCAAACCCGAGGCCGGCGAAGAGCTTCTTCTGGGCTACCGGCTCTACTGGGGTGCGCAGCCCCCGGCGCGACCGCCGTTGGCGAAGTGTGTCGCCACGCGAACGGGCCTGGGCGGCGTGATTGGCAAGAAGCGCACGTATTTCTCATGGCGTTTTGCAGTCGACTTCGCGGGTGGCGATTTCGCCCTGATCGGCCCCAACGCGAAGGTGACCGCCGTGGTCACCGCGTCAACGGGCGCCCGCATCGAAACCACCTCGGCGCGGCCGCTGCACGCGGTGAGCGGCTACCGGGCCTTGTTCGATGTCGTGCCCACCGCCTCGACCGATCCGATCGAGTTGCGGCTGTACCTCAGCTGCGATGGGCAGTCGCTGACGGAGACGTGGCTATATCAGTGGGTGCCGCCGGCTGTGGCTGAACGTACGTTGTACTGACTTGCCGTCGGCTCGGTTGCCTTGCGTGGGACCGCGCCGGGATTCCGCCCCGGCGGGCGGGTAACTTTCATTTGCGGGCCCAAATGAAAGTCACCAAAGCAAAGGGCCTCAACACCAGCCATTTGGTGACCACACTTCGGCTATAGGCGAACGGCAGAAGCTCTGGCACAAGAACTCCTACCGATGACCCGAAGGGTCGAGGCGTAGCGATAGCGAATGTTTGAACCTGAGCGAGGTAACCGGGGCGGTAGTTCGGAGAGTGTTCTCGAGCCAGAGCCTCTGAAGTAGGCGTGTAGCCGAAGCGAGCAGGCCAGATGGCTGGTGTTCGAGGCACTCTTCTTTGGTGACTTTCTTCTGTGCCAGCAGAAGAAAGTTACTCGGGTGCCGGGCCGAGACCCGGCGCGCTGCAGCGAAAGGCAAACCCCGCCCGCCGGGCGTCAAAGCACAGGAAGGCTTACTTCCCAGCCTTGAAGGCCGTGAACACCCGCGTCTGCACACGCCGGATCGGCTGCGGCACGCTGTCTGGCGCGGTCATGATCTTCTTGTCGGCGTCGCTCAGGAAAATCGTGGTGTTCTCAGCCACCTCCTTCTTGACGAACTTCAGAGAAGCCGCATTGGGGTTCGCATAGAACACCTTGTTCGTCAAAGACGCATGCACTTCCGGACGCAGGATGTAGTTGATGAAGAGGTGCGCGTTCTCGGTGTTCTTGGCGTCCTTCGGTATTGCCATCGTGTCGAAGAAGAGGGTCGAGCCGCCCTTCGGCACCAGGGCCAGGATCTCGAACTTGGACTTCGCCTCGATCGCGCGGGCGCGGGCGATATTGATGTCGCCGGAGTAACCCATGACCGCGCACACCGAGCCGGAGGCCAGGTCGTTGATGTAGCCCGACGACGAGAAGCGCGTCACATTCGGGCGCGCCGCCTTGAGAACTGCGGCTGCCGCGTCGTAGTCGGCCTTCTCCTTGCTGAATGGCGGCTTGCCGGCATAAAGCATCGCGATCGGCAGCACCTCGGAGGCCGAGTCGAGGAAGCTGACGCCGCAGCTCTTCAGCTTGCTCGCGTACTTCGGATCGAACAACAGGCTCCAGGCGTTGTCGGGCATCGGCAGGTCACCCAGCGCGGCCTTGACCTTGGTGGTGTTGATGCCCACCGCGATGTAACCCCACAGCCAGTCGACGAGGTGCTCGTTGTTCGGGTCGACCTTGGCCAACTGCTCCAGCAGGCCCTTGTCGAGATTGCCCCAGTTGGTGAGCTTGCTGCGATCGAGCTTCTGCAGCAGGCCGCCTTCGATCTGCATCTTCGCGAAGTGCGCGCCGGGCACGACGATGTCGTAGCCCGTCTTGCCGGCGACCAGCTTGGCGTGCAGAACCTCGTTGTTGTCGAAGTTGTCGTAGTTGACCTTGATGCCGGTCTCTTTCTCGAAGTTCTTGATCGTGTCGTCGGCGATGTAGTCAGACCAGTTGTAGATGTTCAGGACCTTGGGCTCGGCAGCGTGCGCGCCGGTCAGGTTGGCGAGACTGCCGAGGCTGGCCAGAACAAGGCAGAGCGCTTTGAAGTGGCGGGCGTTGGAAAGAAGGCGCATGGCGGTGTGATCCTTGTCGTGTCAGGTTGCAATCGGGTTTGAGGGGGGTGAGGGCCCTCAGCAGAAACCAAGCCGACATCGCGGCATAGAAATTCTGTACGAGAACCGGGTAACGAATCGGCCTGCGGTTTCGATGACCCGCTCACTCGGCTACGCTTGCGGCCTGTCGCCGACGCCCCCGACGGCACCGAAGGAGCTCCCGATGTCTCGCCCCTTGCTCGATGAATCTCGTCTGCATCCCGCCATCCGCGACACGGTCGAACACCTGCATGCCGAAGTGGTGCACAACGTACAGGCCGCTTCGATGTCCAACGCGGTGCTGGTCGTCGGCATGGCGGGCAACCCCTTCTGCAGGCGGGCGCGCAAGGCGCTGGATGCC
>CANHOE010000270.1 GCA_947462175.1 Burkholderiales bacterium
CACGCGGCGCGCCTACGAGTCTGGGCAGGTGGACGTGCGCCTGTGGGCGCTGCGCGACTTTGCTGACGGTCAGTACCGCCGCGTCGATGACCGGCCCTACGGTGGTGGGCCAGGCATGGTGTTGCTGGCCGAACCGCTCGAGCGCGCCCTGGCCGCCGTGCGCGCTGGGCGCGATACCGATGCCGCTGGCGCAGCAGATGCTGTTCAAACGCGAGCCCCGGTCATTCACTTCACCCCCACCGGCCGACGCATTGATCAGGCGCTGGTGCGCGAGATGGCCTCTGGCCCCGGTGCGGTTCTGCTGTGCGGTCGGTATGAGGGCATCGACCAGCGCGTGCTCGATCGCCATGTCGATATCGAACTGAGCCTGGGCGACTTCGTGTTGTCTGGCGGTGAACTGCCCGCCTTGGCGCTGCTCGACGCGGTAGCGCGCTTGCAGGACGGGGTGCTCGGGGATGCTCAATCGCATCAGCAGGACAGTTTCTCTGATGGATTGCTCGAAGGGCCGCACTACAGCCGCCCCGAGGTGTTGTCAGCCGACGACGGTCCGCTGGCAATTCCGCCGGTGTTGCTGTCGGGCCACCACGGCCGCATTGCGCGCTGGCGCCGGGAGCAGTCGCTGGCCCTGACCGCACGCCGCCGGCCCGATCTGATCGCAGCCGCGCGAGCCGCGCAGCAACTCAGTGCCGAAGATGAACACTTTCTGGCCGTACTCGACGTATACTAGAAGGCTTTTCTGATCCTCTGCCACGTCCGGCCGCGCGTTGTCTTTTCGCGTCGCAGGTCCGGAACAATTCCTCCACCCAGCGTGGGCAAGATCACACGGAGAAACCATGGATCTGATCCAAACCCTCGAGCAAGAGGAAATTGCCCGTCTGAACAAGACCATCCCGGCGTTCTCGCCCGGTGACACGGTCATCGTCAACGTCAATGTCGTTGAAGGCACTCGCAAGCGCGTGCAAGCCTACGAAGGAGTCGTGATTGCCAAGCGCAACCGCGGCCTCAACTCCAGCTTCATCGCCCGCAAGATATCCAGCGGCGAAGGCGTCGAGCGTACCTTCCAGTTGTACAGCCCGCTGATCGCATCGATCGAAGTGAAGCGCCGCGGCGATGTTCGTCGCGCCAAGCTGTATTACCTGCGCCAGCGCTCGGGCAAGTCGGCACGCATCAAGGAAAAGCTCGCCTGAGCGAGAGCCCGACCGAACCGCTGGTTCGATCAAGCCGCCTTTCGAGGCGGCTTTTTCAATTGCGAGTACCTCGATGTCGTTGAGCTTCGATCCGCAACAGTGCCCCGTGTTGGCGATCGACGATCACCTGCCTGCAGTGCCTCGGGATCGGCTGGCGGCGCTCGCCCTGCGCGACCGATTCCAGCGTGCGCCCGTGTGGCAACCCGAGCGTGTGGCCGATCGCCAACCAGTGCCGATGGCACTGGTGCACGCTTCGGTGTTGATTCCCCTGGTGCTGCGTGGCGACGACATCACGGTCTTGCTGACGCAGCGTTCCGAACGTCTCAGCCAACACCCCGGCCAGATCAGTTTTCCTGGCGGCCGCGCAGAACCGAAGGACGTGACACCGATCGCCACCGCATTGCGCGAGGCCGAGGAAGAAGTTGGTCTGAGCAGTGAGTTCGTGCAGGTTCTGGGCACATTGCCGCGTTACACCACCATCACGGGCTACGTCGTCACGCCGGTGGTGGCGCTTGTGCAGCCGGGCTTCAGGTTGCGGGTCGACGCCTCCGAGGTGGCAGACGTGTTCGAGGTGCCGCTGGCTTATCTGATGTCACCGGCCCATCACCGCCGACATGCGGTGGGCGAGGGCGACGAGGCTCGCGAGTTCCTGTCGATGCCTTGGACGTCGCAGGCGCCGGATGGGTCGCTCAGGTCCTATTTCATCTGGGGTGCTACCGCGGCGATGCTGCGCAATTTCTACCGATTCCTCGCGGCCTGACCACGCGGGGCTCGGTTGACCGGCCGCTATGATCGCCGGCGATGAGTCTTTTTTCAGTCCTACTGGCGCTGTTGCTCGAACAGCTCAAGCCCTTGCAGCGTGGCACAGCGATTCACACTGCGATGACTTCGTGGCAGCGCTGGGTCGGCCGCAATTTCGATGCGGGCCGCGACCGCCATGCCTGGGTCGTGTGGATCATCACCGTGGTGTTGCCCAGCGCGCTGGTCTGGGCCGTCCATGCTGGCGTGGTGCATTACAGCCTGTTGCTGGGGCTGGTGTGGAATGTCGCGGTGCTGTACCTGACCTTGGGCTTTCGCCAGTTCAGCCACTACTTCACCGACATCCGCGATGCGCTCGACCGCGAAGACGAAGTCGAGGCGCGCCGTCTGCTGACCGAGTGGCGTCACCTTGATGTGAGCGAACTGCCGCGGACCGAACTGCTCCGCCATGTGATCGAGCATTCGCTATTGGCCGCGCACCGCCATGTGTTCGGCGTGTTTTTCTGGTTTGTGGTGATGTCCTCGCTGGGCTTCGGCCCTGCGGGCGCGGTGTTGTACCGCTGCGCTGAATTCGCCAGCCGCTACTGGGCGTTTCGCAGCCGCACCATCGGCGAGCCGACCAACGAGCGGCTGATGGCGCTGTCGCAACGCCTGTTCGGGCTGATGGACCACGTTCCGGCGCGGCTCACCGCGTTCGGCTTCGCAGTGGTCGGCAACTTCGAGGAAGCGATCAATGGCTGGCGGCGTGATGCGGAGATGTGGCGACACCCGAACGAAGGCATCATCCTCGCGGCGGCTGCCGGTGCGGTGGGTGTGCAACTGGGCGGCGTGGCGGCGCCCGGCGTGACGCCGGACCGATCGAAGACGTTCGACAAGGGCGTCGGTTTCGAAGACCTGGCCGCAGTGGGTTCGACGGCTGGCATGACACCAGTGCTGGGCCATCTGCGCAGCATCGTCGGCCTGGTCTGGCGCTCGGTGGTGCTGTGGATGCTTCTGTTGGCCTTGCTGACCCTGGCCAATTTGGTGGGTTGACCGGATCGTATGTCCCTGATCTCCGCCGAGAACGGCGGATCACGAGCTCAGCAGTGCGGTGTCATGCTTTGCGGTAACGGGAGGCACCCGCGACGCCAGCCAGGGCCAAACCCACCAGCGCAAGCGAACCTGGTTCAGGCATTTGAGACACGCGCTCATCAAAGGTGTAGACGATTTCAGCGCCGCAACCGGCCTGCGAGTCAACGTTCGCGGCGATGAGGCCGCCACCACCCTGCACCACTGTCCCTGATATAGAGCTGCAGGTCAGGGAGAAACTGCCACCACCGGCAGCTTGCAGCGACGCGAGGATGCTGCCCAAGTCATCACTGAGAAAGCCGCTGGCGCTCAATGGCCCGAAAGTGAGCGTTTGACTGGGGCCGAAGGTTTGAAAACCTGAACCGGCATTCAGGTCAATCGAATCGAGCAGAAATGCATCCAATGCACTGAGGGATGAATCCCAAGAAATACTGGTAAACCCACCGATGGCAGCAGTCCGCGGTGATGAATCTGTGTTTCTTCCGGTGATGGAATAGCGCGCTTGACCATTCACCGTGAGCAAAGCGCCTGTCAGCGTACCGAGGTTGCTGTTGAACAAACCCAGGTTACCGGTCTGGTTGATGTCGACGGGAGACAGAGCGATCGGAAGACCATAGACGAAGCTCACTGTGCCCGCTTGCGCCCCGATGGCCATTGCGCCGAAGATCAAAGCCAAGATCGATTTCTTCATGGTGACTTCCTTCAGGTTGCGCCGACATCTGGAATCCTGCGTCGCTCTCGAGAGGTCGGGTAAGCACTTCTTGTTCCATCTGACTGAAAAACACCAACCCGTTGATATCAATGAGAATTTTTCCATCACGACGACGGCAGCGGGTATTCGTGTAAGTTTTGTCGACACCTAGTCACCCGCTTTTCGGACGGGGGGCAGGCTGGGCCTGCTTACCAGCGCGTGCCTTCGAGTTCCTGGCGGATCTCGCCGTAGATCCGGTAGCGAGACTCACTGATTTCACCTTGCGCCAATGCCTCGCGCACGCC
>CANHOE010000271.1 GCA_947462175.1 Burkholderiales bacterium
CGCCTGGGCCGTCTACCTGGGCCTGCGGGCCCTCGATGCGCCCGCGTTCATCGCCTTGCTGTGCGGCGCCGTCATTGGCGCGCTGCCGGCTCTCTGGTCGCCCTGGCCGCTGAGCGGCTGGCGCCGCTGTTTCATCGCGTTGGGCTTCCCACTGTCGTTGGCGGCCTCGGGGGCTGCGGCCGGTTTGGCGGCCTGGGCCTGGCTGCTGCCGCTGGGTGCGCTGGTGCTGCTGTATCCACTCAATGCCTGGCGCGATGCGCCTTTCTTCCCCACGCCACAGGGCGCGCTGCAGGGCCTGCAGCGGCTGGTCCGGCTGCCGGATTCCGCTCGCGTGCTCGAAGCGGGCTGCGGGCTCGGTGACGGCCTGCGGGAACTGCATGCCGAGTACCCGCAAGCGCGCCTCGACGGTGTTGAATGGAGTTGGCCGCTGCGCACTGCCTGCCAGTGGCGCTGTGGCTTTGCGCGCATCACGCGTGGCGATCTGTGGAAGACCGGCTGGTCCGCCTATCAGTTGGTGTACCTGTTTCAGCGGCCCGAAAGCATGCCGCGGGCGGTCGACAAGGCCGCACGCGAACTGGGCCCAGGCGCCTGGCTCGCGAGCCTGGAATTCGAGGCGATGCAGCTGGAACCCGACGCCTGTCACGCCTGCCCCGACGGGCGCCGGGTATGGCTGTACCAGCAGCCTTTCACGCCTCGGCGCGAGACGTTGCCAGGGGCGGGCGGCGATCGGTGAGTTGACCCTGGGCTGGCAGCCCCATCGAGTAGCGGTCAAAATCGAGAGGTCTGTGAAACGCAGTCCTTGCGCTGGAGTCCGCCATGCCCGGTTTGTTGCCTGATGTCGATCCCGACGGCCTTCTCGAGTACTCGGTCGTCTACACCGACCGCGCGATCAACCACATGTCCAAGCGCTTCCAGCAGGTGATGAAGGACATCTCCGCCACGCTGAAAGAGGTCTACCACGCCAAGTCGGTGGTCATCGTGCCGGGCAGCGGCACCTTCGGCATGGAGGCGGTGGCGCGCCAGTTCGCCACCGGTCGCCAGGTGCTGGTGATCCGCAACGGATGGTTCAGTTACCGCTGGACGCAGATCTTCGAGATGGGGAGCATCCCGTCGCACTCGACCGTTCTGAAAGCGCGGCGGATCGGTACCGGACCGCAGGCACCTTTCGAACCCGCACCCATCGACGAGGTGGTGGCCACCATCAAGGCACAGCGCCCCGAGGTGGTCTTCGCACCGCACGTCGAAACATCGGCCGGCATGATCCTGCCCAACGACTACCTGCGCGCGGTCGCTGATGCAGTGCACGCGGTGGGCGGGCTGTTCGTGCTCGACTGCATCGCCTCGGGCACCATCTGGGTCGACATGGCCGCTACCGGTGTCGACGTGCTGGTCAGCGCGCCGCAGAAGGGCTGGAGCGGCTCGCCGTGCTGCGCGCTGGTGATGCTGAGCGAGCTGGCGCGCCAGCACATCGACAGCACGCAAAGCACCAGCTACGCCTGTGACCTGCGCAAGTGGCTGCAGATCATGGAGACCTATGAAGGTGGCGCGCACGCCTACCACGCGACGATGCCGACGGACGCTTTGGCCCGTGTGCGCGATGTGATGCTCGAAACCCGCGTCTACGGCTTCGACAGGGTGCGTGACGAACAACAGCAACTCGGCGACGCTGTGCGCGAGCTGCTCACGCAGCGAGGTTTCAAGAGCGTCGCGGCGCCGGGCTTCCAGGCCCCCGGCGTGGTGGTCTGCTACACCGACGACGCCGAAATGCAATCCGGCAAGAAGTGGCTGGGCCTGGGTCTGCAGATCGCGGCTGGCGTGCCGCTGCAGTGCGACGAAGGACCTGATTTCCGCTCGTTCCGCATCGGCTTGTTCGGTCTGGACAAATTGCACCACCGCGAGCGCACGGTGAAGAGCCTGAGCAGCACGCTGGATAGCCTGCTGGCGCCGGCGACGATGGCTTGAGGAGGGTTGAGCGTGTTTCTCCGATCTGAGTGGACACCCAGTCGATGCTGGGCCATCTGTGTCATGGGTGCGTTGTTGGCCGGCGCAGCCAGCTCGGCATCAGCGGCCTGGGTGCGGTTGCGGAGTGACGGCATGGTGACTGTGTTGGCCGACCCAGCCAACATCACCCGCAGCACCGGCCGGGCCACGATGTGGAGCGTGATCAACTACACCCAGCCCCGCAAGACGGCCGATGGGAAAGAGTTTTTCTCGTCGAAGCAGCAAATCGAATACGACTGTGTCGAAGCGCGCAGCCGTCATCTGGCATTCACGCGCCATACCGAGTACACAGGTTGGGGCGAAGTGGTCTACACCAACAATGCGCTGGGAGAATGGACAGCATTACCACCCGGTTCGATTGGTGACGCCTTGCGAGTGTTTGCGTGTCGCCTGCCTTGAGCTCGCATCGCGTGACGCCTTGCCCGACTTGATTTTTCACGAACCATTCAGAGCACTTATCCCATGGACATGGAACAGGCCATCATCCTGACGATTCCTTTTCTGGCGCTGGCCGTCGTGCTGGAAATGATCGTCAGCATCAAGCGGGGGCGCAAGACCTACCGCACCAACGACACGCTGGCGAACCTCAGTCAAGGTTTGATCAGCCAGCTGGTGGCCGCCTGCACTCCGCTGCTGCAGATCGGCATCTACGCACTGGTGTTCATGACGCTGGGTTACCAGGTTGACTCGCCGTTCTGGCACACCTGGTACGGCTTTGCCGTGGCGGTGGTGCTGTTCGACTTCTGCGAGTACTGGCTGCACCGGGCCGGCCACGAAATCGCCATCTTCTGGGCCGCCCACACCGTGCATCACCAGAGCGAAGAGCTGAACATCTGCACCGCGCTGCGTCAGGAAAGCCAGAACGCAGTGCTCGGCTGGCCGTTCTACCTGCCGATGGCTTTGGTGGGCGTGCCGCCCGACATCTTCGGTTTCAGCCTGCTCTTCGTCCAGTACTACCAGATCTGGGCGCACACCGAGCAGGTGGGCAAGCTGGGCTGGCTTGACGGTGTGGTCACCACGCCGTCGAACCACCGCGTGCATCACTCGGTGAACGACTGCTACGTCGATCGCAACTACGGTGGCCTGTTTGTGCTGTGGGATCGCCTGTTCGGCACCTACGCGGCAGAAACCGAGCGCTGCGTGTTCGGCACGCGCACGCCCTTGCGCAGCTTCAACCCCCTGCGCGGCGTCGTTCAGGTGTACGGCGCCCTGCTGCACGATGCGTGGCATGCACAGCGCTGGCAGGACAAGTTGAAGGTCTTCGTCATGCGACCTGGCTGGCGTCCGGCCGATGTCGCAGAGCGCTTCCCGCAGGCACCATTCAACGTGGCCCGCGAGCGCTACGACCCGCCGGCCACCGGCGCTGCGCGGGCCGCTGCCATCGCGTTGTTCCTGGCCACGGCGGTGGGCTGCGGCTTCTTCCTGTGGGATGCCGAGACGATGGACAGCACGACCCGGTTCCTGTGCCTGGCCTTGCTTGTTGCGCCCTTGTGCGGCGTCGGCTGGCTGCTCGAACGTCGCCCGGACGGCGCGCGAATCGATCAGCGCACGCCGGATGCTCTCGACGTCGCCGCGCCCACATCGTCGATGCCCCCGCTGGGCCGCGCCGATTGACCGCGTTTGCTGGTCGTCCCGTGAAGACCATTCGGACCAGGGCGGGCGCAACCTGATGGACGCGCCCAATCCTGCTCCGCCCATTTCGGTGCTGATGTACCACCAGGTGGGCCGTTTCGCCGAGCCGACGCAACACCGCTCCAGCTTTTGTGATGTGCGGCGCTTCCGAGCCCAGATGGGGCTGTTGAAGACCTTGGGCTGCCGCGTCATCAGCCTGCGCGAGGCCCAGGCTGCGTTGTTCGAAGGCCAGCTCCTGGCAGGCCGCTCGGTCGTACTCAGCTTCGACGACGGCTACGAAAACTTTGCAGAACATGCCTTGCCCGTGATGGCGGAATACGGGTACCCGTCGGTGCTGTTCGCCGTGTCCGGCCTGTTGGGTCAGCCGGC
>CANHOE010000272.1 GCA_947462175.1 Burkholderiales bacterium
GGCAGCGAGGTCAACGACGCTCGCACCAGCGAAGGCATGTTCTTTGGGCGCGCCGAGAACCCGCTGTGCGCACGCATCGAGCAACGCATCGCTGCGCTGTTGAACTGGCCGATGGAAAACGGCGAAGGCCTGCAGGTGCTGCGGTACCGGACGAACGCCGAATACAAGCCGCACTACGACTATTTCGATCCGCAGCAGCCCGGCACGCCGGCTGTGCTGGCGCGTGGCGGCCAGCGCGTGGCCAGCGTGGTGATGTACCTCAACACACCCGCGCGTGGCGGTGCCACGGTGTTTCCGGATGCGCACCTCAGTGTGCTGCCGCTCAAGGGCAACGCTGTCTTTTTCAGCTATGACCGCCCCGACCCGATGACGCGCTCGCTGCACGGTGGCGCACCGGTGCTCGAGGGCGAGAAGTGGGTCGCCACCAAATGGCTGCGGGAGCGGCGCTTCGATTGACCGAAGCGCCCATGGCCACGTTGGCCGAGCGCGATGTTCGGGCCCTGACGATCAGCGCTTGGGTCCCGTCGGGCGCGGGGCGAACAACCCGCCCCCTTCGCGTCGCGGCTCTGGCCGGGAACCGGCCGGGCGGTTCCCGGGTGCTGCTGCGCGAGTGCCTTGTGGTGCCTGGCCGTCGCGAGCCGGAGCTCGCGGCGCCTGGCCACCACCGCTGGAGCCCGATCGCGCTGGCGCACTGCCGCCATAACCCCCACCCCCTGAGCGCGATGGTGCCGAGCGGTTGTCATTGCGGCCTCGGCCACCACCACCACCACCACCACCACCACCACCACCACCACCGCCGGGACGACCGCCGCCGCTGTTGCGAAAGCCACCGCGGCCAGCGCCTTCACCGATCACCATGCGACCGAGCACGATCGGCTCGGCTTTCTCGCCCGGGGGGGGTGCAAAGCCATCGATCACTTCCTTCGGAATCTCGCGCTTGATCAGCCGCTCGATGTCGCGCAGGAAGCCGTTCTCGTCCGGGCAGACCAGCGAGATCGCCTCGCCCTGCGCACCAGCGCGGCCTGTGCGGCCGATGCGGTGCACATAGTCTTCCGACACGTTCGGCAACTCGTAGTTGACGACGTGCGGCAGCATGTCGATGTCGATGCCGCGCGCTGCGATGTCGGTCGCCACCAGCACCGTGAGGTCACCAGTCTTGAACTCGGCCAGCGCCTTGGTGCGTGCGCCCTGGCTCTTGTTGCCGTGGATGGCCATCGCGCTGATGCCCTGCTTCTCCAGGAACTCGACCAGCTTGTTGGCGCCGCTCTTCATGCGTGTGAAGACCAGCACCTGCTCCCAGTCGTTCGACTTGATCAGGTGCGCCAGCAGGTCCTTTTTCATGTCGCGACCCACGGGGTGGACCTTCTGCGCGATGGTGTCGGCGGTCTGGTTGCGGCGCGCCACTTCGATGAGTGCCGGCTTGTTCAGCAGCTTGTCGGCCAGCGCCTTGATCTCGTCGCTGAAGGTCGCGCTGAACAGCAGGCTCTGCTTCTGCGCGGGCACGATGGCCAGCACCTTCTTGATGTCGTGGATGAAGCCCATGTCCAGCATGCGGTCGGCTTCGTCGAGCACGAAGATCTCGATGTGGCTCAAATCGAGCGTGCGCTGTTGATGGTGGTCGAGCAAGCGGCCCGGTGTGGCCACCAGGATGTCGACACCGCGGCGCAGCTTGTCGATCTGCGGCTGCATGCCAACGCCGCCAAACATCACCATCGAGGTGAGCTTGCTGTACTTGCCGTAAGTGCGCACGCTCTCCTCGACCTGGGCGGCGAGTTCGCGGGTAGGCGTCAGGATCAGCGCGCGGATGGGCAGCTTGCCCTTCGCATCGCGCACGGCGGGCTTTTCCATCAGGCGGTGCAGCATCGGCAGCGTGAAGCCAGCCGTCTTGCCGGTGCCGGTCTGGGCGCCGCCGAGCAGGTCGCCGCCTGTCAGAACGACGGGGATCGCCTGCATCTGAATGGGCGTCGGTGTGGTGTAACCGTATTCGGCCACGGCACGCAGCAAAGGCTCGGCGAGGCCAAGAGATTCAAAAGACATGTGGAGATTCCAAACAGCGGATCGGCCTGTCGCTCGGATGTCGAGCGCCAGTCGCAGGCAGAGGGGTGTGCTGGGCGCAAGAACAACGCGGGCCCGGTCAGGATGACATCAGCGCGGCGACTGGTTTCCGCGCTGGTTGCGTCGAGTCTAACGGGTTTTCCCTGATCTCTCGGCAGATCAGAAGGGCAAATGAGGTGCAAACCTCGACCAACGACAATATGCGTTTGCAGTCGATGGCAACCCCCGCGGTCAGGCCGTCGCCCGAAGCGCCTCTGGCGCTGAACCACGCTCGTCACTCACTGAATTCAAGGCAGCCCATGGCCCAGTACGTCTTCACCATGAACCGCGTCGGCAAGATCGTTCCGCCGAAGCGCCAGATCCTCAAGAACATTTCGCTCAGCTTCTTCCCCGGCGCCAAGATCGGCATGCTGGGCCTGAACGGCTCGGGCAAGTCGACGCTGCTGAAGATCATGGCCGGCGTCGACAAGGACATCGAAGGCGAAGCCACGCCGATGCCTGGCCTGAAGATCGGCTACCTGCCGCAGGAGCCGGTGATGAACCCCGACCAGACGGTGCGCGAATCTGTCGAGGAAGGCATCGGTGGCGTGCTGGCAGCGAAGAAGCGGCTCGACGAGGTCTATGCCGAGTACGCCGCGGAGGATGCCGACTTCGACGCGCTGGCCGCAGAGCAGGCCGAGCTCGAAGCGGTGATCGCCGCCGCGGGTTCCGAGAACACCGACCTGCAACTCGAACTCGCCGCCGATGCGCTGCGCCTGCCGCCCTGGGAGGCTGTGATCGGCAAACTGTCGGGCGGTGAGAAGCGCCGTGTGGCGCTGTGCCGACTGCTGCTGTCCAAGCCCGACATGCTGCTGCTCGACGAGCCGACCAACCACCTCGATGCCGAGTCGGTCGATTGGCTGGAGCAGTTCCTGAGCCGATTCAGCGGCACGGTCGTCGCGATCACCCACGATCGCTACTTCCTCGACAACGCGGCCGAGTGGATTCTCGAACTCGACCGCGGTTCAGGCATTCCGTACAAGGGCAACTACAGCACCTGGCTGGAACAGAAGGAAGCCCGCATCGAGCAGGAACAGAAGACCGAAGACGCGCGCACCAAGGCGATGAAGAAGGAACTGGAGTGGGTGCGCCAGAACCCGAAAGGCCGCCAGGCGAAGAGCAAGGCGCGTCTGGCCCGCTTCGAGGAACTGAGCGACACCGACTACCAGAAGCGCAACGAGACCAACGAGATCTTCATCCCGGTCGGCGAGCGCCTGGGCCACGAGGTGATCGAGTTCGAGAACGTCACCAAGAGCTTCGGCGACCGGGTGCTGATCGACAACCTGAGCTTCAAGGTGCCGGCCGGCGCGATCGTCGGCATCATCGGCCCGAACGGCGCCGGCAAGTCGACGCTGTTCCGCATGATCAACGGCCAGGAGAAACCGGACAGCGGCACCGTGAAGATCGGGCCGACCGCACGCATGGCCTTTGTCGACCAGAGTCGCGAATCGCTGGCCGCTGACAAGACCGTGTGGCAGGACGTGTCGGGCGGGCTCGACAACATCATCGTCGGCAAGTTCGTGATGCCGAGCCGTGCCTACATCGGGCGATTCAACTTCAAGGGCAACGACCAGCAGAAGCTGGTGGGCAGCCTGTCGGGTGGCGAACGCGGCCGACTGCACCTCGCGAAGACTTTGGCCCAGGGCGGCAACGTGCTGATGCTCGACGAACCGTCGAACGACCTCGACGTCGAGACCCTGCGCGCACTCGAAGACGCTTTGCTCGAGTTCGCCGGCAGCATCATGGTGATCAGCCACGACCGCTGGTTCCTCGACCGCATCGCGACGCACATCCTGGCCGCAGAAGGCGACTCCAAATGGGTCTTCTTCGACGGCAATTACCAGGAATACGAAGCCGACAAGAAGAAGCGCCTCGGCGAGGAAGGCGCACGGCCGAA
>CANHOE010000273.1 GCA_947462175.1 Burkholderiales bacterium
GCGGTGCGCGAGGAACTCGAGACCAAGGGCCCGGTGAAGGTCCAGGAGGTCGAGGACATGCAGAAGGAGATCCTCGCCGTCGGGCGTGCGCTGACCGAAGAGGGCCGCATGCTGATGCAGCGGGGCAAGCAGTCGGATGCTTTCCTGTAACCGTTTGCGCAGGCCCTTGCCCGATAGCGCCCGTCACAACCCATGTCTTCCTCCGACGCACTGATGCCACCGCAAGGCTGGTTGCCGCCGTCGTTCGACCCCCCGCCGCCGCCCCCGCCGCCGCCCCTCACGCTGTCGCAGGCCGAAATCGACGCCACGCTGGAACAGGCGCGGCGCGATGGGCTGGTCACAGGCTACGAGCAGGGCTTCGAACAGGGTTTGGCCGATGGTCGCGCGCAGGGCCTCGCCCAGGGCATGACCGAAGGCCGGCGTCAGGCCTTCGATCAGGCCAGCGAGCGCCTGGCTGCGTTGACCGGTCAGTTGGAAGCGGCCTTGACCGAAATCAGCGCCTGGCCCGAGGCCATGTCCGAGCCGGTGGTCGACCTGGCCCTGCTGGTGGCTCAGCGTCTGAGCGGGAGTCAGGCGTTCGAGCGGTCGGCCTTCATGGCTGCTGTGCAGGAAGCGCTGATGCATCTGCCCATGCCGGGCGAGAAGCTGCTGCTTCGGATCGGGCCTGACGATGCACAGAACTGGCAGGAAGCCCTGCAGCGCTATGAACTGCCCTTCGGCCACACGGTCGTCGTCGATGCCGATTTGCCCGCCGGTCGTATCTTTGTCGAGGTGGGCGGGACGCGGCTCGACATTGGGCCTGCCGCGCGTCAGGCACTGGTGCGCTCGGCGCTCGGTCTGCCTCTGGTGCCATGACGGGACCTGCGGTGTCTGAGACGCCGGTGCTTGCCGCCACGGCCACCTCGCGCGCGCTGATCCGCCTGCAGGCAGCCAAGCGGCGTCTGGCCCATGCACCGAGCTCGGTGCGCAGCGGCCGCCTGGTTCGCGTCAACGGGCTGATTCTGGAGGTCGAAGGCCTGCCGCTGGCCATCGACCAGCGGGCACTGATCCGCACCGGTGACGGTCGCACCATCGAGGCTTGCTGCGTGTCTTTTCACCACGGCATCACGCAGCTGATGGCCCTGGACGCGGAGACCAACGTGGGGCCTGGCGCGCTTGTCTATCCGGCTGGCACACCGGCAGACGCCGGTGACCGGTTCGAGCTGATGGATCGACGCCGGGCGATGCCGATCGGCTTGTCCTTGCTGGGGCGCATCGTCGATGGATTCGGCCGCCCGCTCGACGATCTGCCGATCACCTTGTCGGCCGCGCCGGGGCAAGGCAGTGGGCGCCTCAACCCCCTGACACGCACGCAGATCGACCAGCCGATGGACGTCGGCGTGCGCGCCATCAACGGCCTGCTCACCGTGGGTCGCGGCCAGCGCATGGGCATCTTCGCCGGCACCGGCGTGGGCAAGAGCCTGCTGCTCGGCATGCTCGCCCGCAACAGCCAGGCCGATGTGGTGGTGGTCGGGCTGATTGGTGAACGCGGCCGCGAGGTGCGCGAATTCGTCGAGGACATCCTCGGCGCGCAGGCACTGAAGCACTCGGTGCTGGTGGTTGCTACTGCGGACTCCGCCCCTTTGGCCCGTGTGCGCGGCGCGTGGTTTGCCACCGACGTGGCCACCTGGTTCCGCGATCAGGGCCACCACGTGCTTCTGATCATGGATTCGCTCAGTCGCTTCGCGATGGCCCAGCGGGAGATCGCGCTCGGTCTGGGCGAACCGCCGGTGGCCCGCGGTTACCCGCCCAGTGTCTTCCAGCGCCTGCCCGAACTGGTGGAGCGTGTCGGCAACAGCGACGTCTCGGGCGGCTCGGTGACGGCCTTCTACACCGTGCTGCTCGACGACGACGACAGCAGTGACCCCCTCGCCGACACCGCACGAGGCGTTCTCGACGGCCATGTCTTCCTGTCGCGCACGCTGGCCGAGGCCGGCCACTACCCGGCCATCGACATCGAGCGCTCGATCTCGCGCGTGATGCCGCGTGTCGCGTCGACAGAGCAGGTGGCGCAGGCGCGTCTGGTCAAGCGGTTGTTCGGGCGTTACATGCGGGGCCGAGACATGGTCGCGATGGGTGCATACAGCCCGGGCGCCGATCCCGAGCTTGACGCCGCCCTGCGCTGCTGGCCCGCGATCGCGTCGTTTCTGCAGCAGCCTTCAAACGAGGCCGTGAATCATGGCGCAGCGCTGGCCGAGCTGGCTGCCCTGAGCCTCGAGACGCAGCGCGGCAACTGAGCATGCAAAGCCGTGACCTGGCCCAGCTGCTGTTGCTGGTGAAGACGCAGGTCACGCAGGTGGCCGGCGAGTTGCGCATCGCCAGACAGCAATTGCAGCGTGCCGTGCACCTGCGTCAGCAGCTCAACGACTTCGGCAGCGAATACCTGGTGTCTGCACTGGACGGCAACCGAAGCGGACGACTCGTCAGTTTTGCGCGGGACGCCCAGGCCTTCGGCCAGCGGCTGCAAGGCACCGCGAGCCAGCAAACCGAGGCCATCGGAAGCCATCAGGAGCGCGTCCGGGTCCTCCAGCAGCGCCTGCAGGATCTGCAGCAGCGCTCCGAGGGTCTGGACAAGCAGCACGCCAAGGTTCTCCGTGCAGAGCAACGGATCGTGCAGCGCCGTCTCGATGCCGAGCTGGAAGACGTGATCAATGCACGATTGCCGCCGCCGCTGGCACAAAAACTGCGACATCGTTAACTTAAACTAAGTAAACCATGTCAACAAATTCAATCGGCATCTCAAGTGTTTCTCCGATGAGGTGCGAGAAGCAACGCCATGGCGCCTCCGCCCAGGGTGGGGAGTCGGCAGCGGCTGCAGTCGATTTTGCGCAGCTGCTGCGAGCTCGCCACGGCGAGACGGACGACGTTGTTCCGGCGTCTTCGTCGGGGTCGCGTGCCAGGAAACCGGTGAGTGACGATTCGGCGTCAGCGCCCGGCACATCGCCTGCGGAAGCGGCAAATATTGCCGCTGTTGCCATGGTTGCCGTCGTTCCAGCGGTCTTCTCGGCTGCTGCCTCGAATGTAAAGGCCGTTTCGGATGCCGCTGTGGGCTCCGCGTCTGTTCCTCGGGCCGCGGCCGTGTCGATCGCCGGCGCCAAGCCGGCTACGCCGATGACGCATGACCGTACGCTGCCTGAGCGCGTTGTGAGTCGTGAATCGGGCAAGTCTGGTGTCGACGTTGCTCCGGCGGCACAAGCGCGGAAACCCGCGCCGCGCAGTGCGACATCCGCCTCGGTCACGGTCACGGTGACCGCGACTGCATCTGCACCCGAGCTGGCTGTAGGTCAGCATGTGCTGACACTCGCGGTGCCCGCTGCGCCGCCGCCCGACGCCACACGCGTATTTCAGCCGCCGACTCCCTTCGCAGGGACCGAAAAACTCGGCGCAACTGGGCCGGTTTTTGATCCCACCGAGGCGAAGTCGGACCTGTTTGCGCCCTTGTCGGTATCCACAGCGACTCTCGGGATGCTGGGTGGTGTGCAGTCGGCGCCTGTCATCACTGCGCCCCCGGGCGTCGTTCAGGCGCTGGCCTCGGCGGCTGCGGAAGCCGCTGCCGGCTTTGCGGGTGCTGCTTCAGCAGGCGGAGTGCCGCAAAAGTTGCAGATCGACATCGACAACGGCGAAGCTGGCCAGATCCGCATGGACATGGTGTTCAGCGAGCCCGGACATGCCGCGCTGGTGGTCCATGCCAGCAGCGAAGCGCAGTCGCAGCTGCTGGATGAGCGCAGCCAGCAACTGGTAGACAACCTGCGCGAACTCGGCCTGGAGGTCCAGGTGAGCGTGCGCCAGGGCAGCACCCAGGGCGGCGCCTCGGATGGCCGACCCAATTCCGGCCCAAGCATGGCTGGCGTTGCGCCAGCTCACGCGGTACGCCGAAGCGAAGACCCCATGACACCTCTGTCCGCCAGGGCGCCACGCGCCACTGACGGCACCCGACTCGACCTCTACGCC
>CANHOE010000274.1 GCA_947462175.1 Burkholderiales bacterium
GCACCTGCAGGAGTTTGGCTTCGAGCCCGACGCGCCGACGCTGGCCGAGAAGATGGAGATCCCGGAAGACAAGATCCGCAAGATCATGAAGATCGCCAAGGAGCCGATCTCCATGGAAACGCCGATCGGTGACGACGACGACTCGCACCTGGGCGACTTCATCGAGGACACCAACAACACCGCGCCGATCGAGGCCGCGATGCAGGCAGGCCTGCGCGATGTGGTGAAGGACATCCTCGACAGCCTGACCCCGCGCGAAGCCAAGGTGCTGCGCATGCGCTTCGGCATCGAGATGAGCACCGACCACACGCTGGAAGAAGTGGGCAAGCAGTTCGACGTGACGCGTGAGCGTATCCGCCAGATCGAGGCCAAGGCCATCCGCAAGCTGAAACACCCGAGCCGCTCGGACAAATTGCGAACGTATCTGGACAACCTGTAATCGCTTCCAAAGAAGCAACCAGCCCCACCGTCAGGTGGGGTTTTTTTTCGCTTGTTGACGCTAGACTGTGACTTCGATCACGGCTTGCTGCGGATGACCCGAACCATCGAGTGTTGCGTTCTGTTTGCCGACCTGCGCGGCAGCACGGGGCTGTACGAGTCCCTGGGTAATGCGATCGCCACCCGATGGGTGACGCAAAGTATCTCCATGCTCGGGCGGGTCGTCGTCGCTCGCGGCGGCACGCTGGTCAAGACGCTGGGCGATGGCCTGATGGCGACCTTCGCCGATGCGGCCTCTGCCGTCAGGGCGTCCATCGACATGCATGACGTGCTGTCCTGCAGCGCCTCGCAGTCTTCGGCCGTTGCGGCGCCGCCCGGACGGGCGCTGAAGCTCCAGGTCGGCCTTGCGTACGGTGAGGTGGTCGAGATGGCGGGCGACTGCTTTGGCGACGCCGTGAATGTCGCGGCGCGCCTGCTCGAGCATTCGGGCGACAACGAGACGCTGGCAACTTCCACGGTGCTGGCCGCGCTTCCAGCCTGCGAGCGGGGCCAGTTTCGCCGGCTCGATCACATCCAGTTGCGTGGCAGGGTCGAGCCGGTCGAGGTGCACATCCTCGAGACACAGCAGTTCGCCGACATGGCAGCGACCACCTTCGGCGACATCATGGCGAACCCCGAACCCGAAGGCGTACGCCTGATCTGGCTTGACGTGAACCAAGTTTTCGCCAGCAGCAGCATGCCAGTGATTCTCGGACGCAGCACGCAGGCGACCTACTGCATCGACGACAACAGAGTCTCGCGGTCCCACGCACGCATCGACTGGCACGGCGGGGCTTTCCAGTTGTCGGACCTCAGCTACAACGGCACCTATGTGCGATTCACCGGGGAGACTGAAGTGGTCACCCTCCGGCGCGGCACGTGCACGCTTCACGGCAGCGGGGTGGTCGGCCTCGGCACCTCGCCGTCGGACTCGACGGCGCCCTGCGTCCGATTCGAGGTGTTGCGCTTCGCCGAAACCTCTAGACAGCCTCCTACACAGCTCTGAGCGCGGCTGTGCCCTGCTGCGCAGCACTTTGTGGGTTTGAACTTGGTCAGGCCGACGGCATGCATCGATAATCCCAAGTCGCCCTCCTGCGGACCCCGCATGCCCTTTGCTCCTGAACCCGCCCACGAACACGGCAAGCCTGTCACCGCGACCGCGGCGGTGCTGTTGTGCAATCTGGGCACCCCTGACGCACCCACCGCACCCGCGCTGCGTCGTTACCTGAAGGAATTCCTGAGCGATCCGCGGGTCGTTGAGATTCCGCGACTGGTCTGGTGGTTCATCCTGAACGGCTTGATCCTGCGGGTACGGCCCAAGCAATCGGCGGCCAAGTACGCCACCATCTGGACCGACGAAGGCTCGCCGCTGAAGGTCTGGACCTGCAAACAGGCGTCAATGTTGCAGGGCTACCTGGGAGAGCGCGGGCTCCGAGTGCTGGTGCGCCCGGCGATGCGTTACGGATCGCCGGCCATTGCGGCGGTGCTGGACGAACTGCGGGCAGCCGGCATCACCCGTGTGCTCGTGCTGCCGCTATATCCGCAGTATTCCGGCCCGACCACTGCCAGCGTCAGCGATGCAGTCTCCAACTGGGGCAGGCTGTCACGCTGGCTGCCGGAGTTTCGCTTCGTCAACCAGTACCACGACGACCCAGGCTACATCGCCGCGCTGGCCAAGCGCGTTACAGACCACTGGAAGCAAAACGGTCGGCCGGATCGCCTGGTGCTGAGTTTTCACGGCGTACCGCGTCGCACCTTGTTGCTCGGTGACCCGTACCACTGCCAGTGCCTTAAAACGGCTCGCCTGCTCGGTGAGCGCCTGGGTTTGAGCGCTGTAGAGCTCGTCGTCACGTTCCAAAGTCGCTTCGGTAAGGCCGAATGGCTGCAGCCCTACACCGAACCCACGCTGGTCGCGTTGGCAGCACAAGGTGTAAAGCGGGTGGACATCATGTGTCCCGGCTTCCCCGCCGACTGCCTGGAAACACTGGAAGAAATTGCCCAGGAAGCCCGTGTCGCCTTCATGAGCGCCGGCGGCACTGAATTCAACTACCTGCCTTGTCTGAACGACCAACACGAGTGGCTGGTGGCACTGACCGATATCGCGATCATGCATCTGCAAGGCTGGGACTGCAGCACCGCACCAGATACCGCTGTGCTGGCTGCACAACGCGAGCGCGCCGTCGCGATCGGGGCCGAGCGCTGAAACGATCGGCCCCCACAGAAAACTCGATGCACGGGATGGCCGCTTGAGACTCGACAAGTGGCTGTGGGCCGCCCGCTTCTACAAGACCCGCAGCCTGGCAACAGACGAGATCGGCAAGGGCCGGATCAGCGTCAACGCTCAGCCGGCCAAACCCTCGCGGGAGTTGCGCGCGGGCGACCGCATCGAACTGCGGCAGGGGCCGGTGCTGCGCACCATCGTCGTCGTGGCGCTCAGCGACATCCGCGGTCCAGCGCCGGTCGCTCAAGCCCTCTATGCAGAAACCGAAGAAAGCATCGCGCTCCGCGAGAAGTTGGTTCGCGAGCGGCGCGAGTCGGCCGAGCCCTCACTCGCGATCGAGCAAGGTCGCCCGACCAAGCGAGATCGCCGCCAGCTGGCCGACTGGAATCGCTGGAGCGCTTCGGTCGACAACGAATGAAGCCGATCGAGGCCTGATCGCGAGATCGTCGCAAAGTCCCTCTTGAAAGATGGGGAATCGACCTCACGTCGAAGGCTGAAGGGAATTCAGCCGACATGAGCCAAAACGATCCTCAAGCACCCGCAGACTCCGCACCGTCCAACCCCAACGGCGCCATCGAGCCCACCTCGGCAGATGGCAGCAGCGCTCACGCTGCCTCGAAACTCGCCGAACTGGAAGCCAAGCACGCGGAGGTAGCCGATGCTTACCTGCGCGCCAAGGCAGAAGCCGAGAACACCCGCCGCCGCGCCGAAGACGAAATCTCGAAAGCGCGCAAGTTTGCCGTCGAAGGGTTTGCCGAGAGTCTGCTGCCGGTGAAGGACAGTCTGGAAGCGGCGATTGCCCTGCCCAGCGCGACGCCTGAACAGCTGCTTGAAGGCGTGCACGCGACCCTGCGACAACTGTCGAGCGCCCTCGAGCGCAACCGAGTGATCGAGATCAATCCAGCTGCCGGGGCCAAGTTCGATCCCCATCAGCATCAGGCGATCAGCGTCGTTCCGGCCGACCAGGAGGCCAACACCGTGGTGGCCGTGCTTCAGAAGGGTTACCTCATTTCGGACCGCGTGCTGCGCCCGGCGCTGGTGACCGTGACCGCCCCCAAATAGCTTCACTTGATCGGGTCGCGATGCGCCGCACCCCTTGATAAACACTGAGTTATCCACAACTCGTCATCAAGCCAGTTTCAATTTTCAGGAGATTTCGACATGGCAAAAATCATCGGTATCGACCTCGGCACCACCAACTCATGCGTGTCGATCATGGAAGGCAACACCACCAAGGTGATCGAGAACAGCGAAGGTGC
>CANHOE010000275.1 GCA_947462175.1 Burkholderiales bacterium
ATTTCGTGGCCATTGCCGAGCGCTACCGGGACGACGAAACAATCGATGCCTAGGGCCTAGCGCCATGGGACGGTCAACAGGCCCCAGCCTGCCGTCGCTGACTGGCGACCGGCCATCGAACCATCGCACTGGTCGCTCGGTGGTCTGGCTTGCAGTCTCTGTCGTGCTGGTCACGGGCGCCACGCTGGCGCTGGCGCTGGCCTACCTGAGAAGCCAGGCGATCGAGACCGGTCAGCGCGCCACCGAATCGTTAGCGCAGATCATCGAGGAACAGACCGCCCGCACGCTTCAGGCCACTGATCAGGCCCTCCAACTCGCTGGCGTGAAACTGGCCCGCGCCGAGTTGACCAGAACGCTCGATGTCTCTTCCGCACGTGACTTGCTTCAGGAGCAGATCTGGCAGATGCCGTTTGTGCGTGCGATGTGGGTGCTGGATGCGCAGGGTCGCGTCGTCTATGCCTCGGACACCGGCGATACAGGCGTCGATCTGTCCGACCGCGAACACCTTCGAGTTCACCGCGACGCACCGCAGACAGGCTTCTACCTCGGCACCCCGGTGCAAAGCCGCACGACCAGCGGCTGGCTGATCAGCGCATCGCGCCCACTGTCAGGCGACGCCGAGCTGGGTTTCCAGGGCGTCGTCGTTGCCGCTCTGCAACCGATGTTCTTCGATCAGCTCTGGCGCTCGATCGAGCGCGATGCGGACAGTTCCGTCGCGCTTATCCGGCGTGACGGCATGCTGATGATGCGCAGCCCTTACAACGCGGCCTTCATGGGCAAGATCCAGGGCGAACTGGCCGTGGTCAGCGCCGCTCAATCGGGGCAGTCGACAGGCTACTTGCAGAATGTCAGCGGCCAAGACGGCGTGTTGCGGGACATTGCCTTTCGCGCGCTGTCGACGCAGCCCGACTTCCAGGTCGTTGTGGAACAGTCCCACGACCGTCTGTTGGCGGGCTGGCGACAGATGGCCTGGTTGGCCTCGTTGGTCTGGGGGGCCGCTTCAGTCGTTCTCCTTCTGTTGAGTAGCTACGTCGCCCGCGCCTGGCGGAGGGTTGCCCAGGAGGAACGCAACGCCCAGCAACTGGCCGAGCGGCTGACAGTGGCCACTGGGGCCGCGGCGATCGGCGTGTGGGACTGGTACGTTGCCTCCGATCACCGGTTCGCCACACCCACCTGTTTCACGATGCTGGGGGATGAGGTCCATCGGGACCAAGTCAGCGGCTACCAATGGATAGACCGGGTGCATCCCGAGGACCGGCCAACGGTGGCTGCGGTCACCGAAAGGGCGCTGGCCGCCGGCTCAGAGGCCTCCTATGCGTACGAGGCTCGCCTGCGGCACGAGGATGGCAGCTACCGCTGGCTGGCGGTGTTGGGCCACATCGTCGATCGAGATGTGCAAGGCAAGCCGACGCGTGTGCTGGGCATACAGACCGATGTCACCGAGCGAAGGCGTCTGGACTCCATGCTGCGCCAGAGCGAGGCCACATTGAGGGCCTCGCTCATGGCCATACCGGACCTGCTCTTCGAGATCGACCTGGACGGCAACTACCTGTCCTATCAATCACTGCGGCCGGAGCTGCTGGCCGCCCCGCGAGGGCAGTACCTGAACAAGCAGCTCGCCGATGTGCTGCCGCCCGATGAGGCCAACGCCGTCATGGACGCCGTCCGGGAAGCCCACCGCGACGGTCGATCCACCGGGCGCGTGGTCTCGCGCGTCATGCCCCGGGGGCTGCGGTGGTTCGAGATGTCGGTGTCGAGCAAGGCCATGCCCCCCGATGCGCCGCCACACTTCATCTTGCTGTCACGCGACATCACCGCACGCCGGCAGACGGAAGAACAACTGCAACGGCTGAACCGCACGCTGCGAGTGATAAGCACCTGCAATCTGGAGCTCTTCAAGACCCAGGACGAGAATGCCTACGTCAGCGAAGTGTGCCGAGCGGTGGTCGAGGAGGGGGGTTACCTGATGGCCTGGGTCGGCCTTGCCGAGGGCGCAACGAGCAAGACCGTGCGCTGCGCTGCGCAATTCGGCGACGAAACCGGCTATCTCCAGGGGATCGGCGTGTCCTGGGATGAGTCGTCGCCCCTCGGCAACGGACCCATGGGCCTTGCGATCACCACAGGAAGCACCCAGGTACACCAGGACTTCCTGGCCAACCCGAACCTGACTCGTTGGGGTCAGTGCGCGCTGGACTCCGGCTTCCAGGCGTCGGTCGTGCTGCCGCTGACCGACCGGCGAAGCACGTTCGGCGGGCTGGCCATCTATGCGGATCAGCCCTTTGTCTTCTCCGACGATGAGGTCGAACTCCTGGAAGAACTGGCACGCAATGTGTCCTTTGGCATCGAGTCGCTGCGGGCGCGCCATCAGCGCGATGCAGCCGAAGGTGCCAACCGGGCCAAGAGCGCTTTCCTGGCCAACATGAGCCACGAGATCCGCACGCCGATGAACGCCATCCTCGGCCTGAACTACCTGGTGCGGCAGTCCGGTGTCTCGCCGGATCAGGTGCAGCGGCTGGACAAGATCGATGCGGCCAGCCAGCACCTGCTGTCCATCATCAACGACGTGCTGGACCTGTCGAAGATCGAGGCGGAGCGGGTGCAGCTGGAAAACGTGCCGTTCCACCTGTCAGCGATCCTCGACGGCGTCAAATCGATCATCGCCGATTCCGCCGGTGACAAGGGCCTGCAGGTCGAGGTCGACGGCAGCGCAGCGCCGCAGTGGCTGCGCGGCGACCCAACCCGGCTGCGTCAGGCCATGCTCAACTACGCATCAAATGCGGTGAAGTTCACCGAACGCGGCCAGATCGTGCTGAGGGCGCAGCTGCAGGACGATGCCGGCGACGATCTGCTGGTGCGCTTTTCAGTCGCAGACAGTGGCATCGGCATCTCCGCGGAGCAAATAGAAAGACTCTTCGAGCCGTTCGAACAGGCCGACGCCTCGACCACCCGCCAGCACGGGGGCACCGGCCTCGGTCTCGCGATCACGCGGCGGCTGGCAGGCTTGATGGGCGGGGATGCCGGCGCCGAGAGCACCGTCGGTGTCGGCAGCACCTTCTGGTTCACCGCAAGGTTGCAGCGTGGCAAGGAAATGAGTGCCCACCCCCTCGGACATCACCCTGTCACGAGCCACGAGGCCACGCTGAAACGGGACCATGCCGGCGCGCGAATCCTGCTGGCCGAGGACCATGCGATCAACAGCCAAGTTGCGCTGGCGATGCTCGGCAGCGTCGATCTCGCCGTTGATCTGGCCGTTGACGGGCGCCAGGCCCTCGAACTCGCGCAGACCGGAGCCTACGACCTGGTGCTGATGGACCTGCAGATGCCGAACATGGATGGCCTGGAAGCAGCACGCGCGATCCGGCGATTGCCAGGCTGGACCGACATTCCCATCCTGGCGCTGACTGCCAACGCGTTCGACGCTGACCGCCGCGCCTGCCAGGCCGCGGGCATGAACGACTTCATCGCCAAGCCGATGGACGCCCGCACCCTTTACCAGGCCTTGCTCAAATGGCTGAGCGGGCGCCCAAAGCGGTCGATCGCAGCGCCTGCCGCTGCATCGCGCCAGCCGGTCGATGGGGCCGCGTCAGGGGAGGCCGTGCCGGCATCCAGGCTGCAGAACCCGTCGGCCGATGCCCGAGACCGTCTGCGCGCAGTGCTGCGCGAGCTCGATGCCTTGCTGGCGGTCAGCGACACCGCGGTGCAGACGGTACTGGTGCTGCACATGGACCTGCTGGTGTCCGCGGGCGGCGCGCAAGGTGAGCTGCTGGTGCGGCAGATCAATCAGTTCGACTTCGAAAGCGCTCGGCTGACCTTGCACGCATTGCTGACCCGACGAGCAGATTAGGATCGCGCCGCACCTCCAAGACAAGCATGGACCCATGAACCACCCGGATCGCATCGAAAACCGACTGACCGATCTGGAGATCAAAGCCAGTTTCGCCGAGGACA
>CANHOE010000276.1 GCA_947462175.1 Burkholderiales bacterium
GGGTCAGCGAAATCGTCGCGTCAGGGTCGAAGGTGTCGGTTGCGACGCCTTCGACCAGCGAAGATGCGCCGCTGGTCACGGTGAAAGAAATCGCATGAGCCTGGGTAGCGGCAAGGATGGCTGCTGCCAACGCAAGGGATTTGAGTGATGCCATAGGTACTCCGGACTGCGTCAGTCGAGCAACCCTTGCCCGACCCATCACTGAATCCTAGGCATCGCAGCTCATCCCGCACACCCCGGGTCTGCGGGGCTTCAACCCGTGCTTTTGGCATTCACGTGCGCTTTTGCACAGCTTTCGCAATGCCCCGCAGCAAATGGATTTCCTCTTCGGTGACGTGCAGCCGGTTCAAAGCCTGATTCAGCCGCGGCATCAGTTTTTGTGGCGACTGCGGATTCAGGAAATCGATGTCGATCAGCACCTGTCGCCAGTGCTCGAGCGCACCCTGCACCGCCACCACGTCGGCCAGCGCTACAGGGGCCGCGCGCGAGGCGACCTCGAAGCCACCCAGCGCCTGCCGCCAGTCGTAGGCAATCAGCTGCACGGCCTGCGCCAGGTTCAGCGAGCCGTAACCCGGCGCGGTGGGGATGCTCAGGCAGGCATGACATTGGTACACCTCGTCGTTGCTCATGCCGTAGCGCTCAGATCCGAACACAAACGCGATGCGCTGCGGCTGCGCCGCCAGTGTGGCGAACAGTTCGCGCGGCGCATGGGTGGGCGGGCCGAAGTCGCGCGGCGTCATCGCGGTGGCGCAGGCATACGTGACGCCGTCGAGTGCTTCAGCCAAGGTGCCCACGATCCGTGCGCCATCCAGCACATCGAGCGCGCCGCTGGCCAGGGAAATCGCATCGGCCTTGCCCTTCACGTTTGAATAGCGCGGCGCCACCAGCACCAGGTCCGAGAAGCCCATCACCTTCATCGCACGCGCGGTCGAGCCGACATTGCCGGGGTGGCTGGTGTTGAGCAGGACGAAACGGGTTGCGTCGGCGGTCGAGGTCGACCGGGAATCCAGGGTTTGCATGGGGGGGCCGCTAAAATCTCGATTATCGGAAGTCGATGCGCAGCGCCCACCCGCGCCGGCTTTCGTCACGCTCTTTGTTCCCGCCAGTCCGAACTCCGCCCCAAAGGTTGCCCCATGTCGCAAGCGCTCCATCCCATGCTCAACATCGCCATCAAGGCGGCACGAACGGCGGGCGCGCTGATCAACCGAGCCTCGATGGACGTCGATCTGCTGCGCATCAGCAGCAAGGCGCCAAACGACTTCGTCACCGAGGTCGATCAGGCGGCCGAGCGGGCGATCATCGAGGTGCTGCTGACCGCCTACCCCGGTCACGGCATCCTGGCCGAGGAATCGGGCCGCGAGCACGGTGCGAAGGACAGCGACTATCTGTGGATCATCGATCCGCTCGACGGCACCACCAACTTCATTCATGGCTTTCCGGTCTACGCGGTGTCGATCGCATTGGCCTTCAAGGGGCAGGTGCAGCAGGCGGTGGTCTACGACCCGTCGCGCAACGACCTGTTCTATGCGTCCAAGGGACGCGGAGCGTTTCTCAACGACAAACGGCTGCGCGTATCGAAGCGCATACGCATGTCCGATTCGCTGATCGGCACCGGCTTTCCATTTCGCAAGGGCGACAACTTCAAGCGGTATGTCAAGATGTTCGAGGCCGTGATGCAGAACTGCGCTGGCTTGCGTCGCCCCGGTGCTGCTGCACTCGACCTTTGCTATGTGGCCGCCGGCTACTACGATGGCTTCTTCGAGACCGGCCTCAGCCCCTGGGACATTGCCGCGGGCTCGCTGATGATCACGGAGGCCGGCGGACTGATCGGCAACTTCACTGGCGACTCCGACTTTCTCTACCAGCGCGAAGTGGTCGCCGGCAACCCGAAGATCTACGGGCAGCTGGTGCAGACGCTGGCACCGTATACCAAGGTGATCAAGGCTGAAGCCGCATCCGGTACGCCAGGATCACTTCCCCCGCCAGCAGAAGAGACCGGCCTGACACCAGAGGCCGCACTGACGGCAGCGCTGGGCGCCTCGGAGACGCTCAGCGACCCTGTCGCCTCTGTGCCGAAGAAGCCGACTGCCGTGCGCATCCGCAAGTCGGACATCAAACCCGGGGGCTGATCGCCATCAGGGTGCCGGCCGGATGGTTACCGCGTCCTGACCAAAGAGCACCTTGCGCGAGGCTTCATCGACCACTGGCACGGCGTTGACCTCCTGCGCACGGGCATAGGCTCGCTCGGTGCCAGGCCGACTGCGAATTCGCTCGAACCACGCCACCAGGTGCGGGAAGTCGTGGAGCTTCTGTTGCTGACGCTCATGCGGCACCACCCACGGGTAGCAGGCCATGTCGGCGATTGAATAGTCGCCTGCAATGAAGTCGTGCCCTGCTTGTGACATCTCACCCAGGTGCCTGTTGAGCACCGCATACAAGCGCGCGGTTTCCTTCACGTAGCGGTCTATCGCGTAGGGTAATTTCTCCGGCGCGTACTGACCGAAGTGGTGGTTCTGTCCGGCCATCGGGCCCAGGCCGCCCATCTGCCAGAACAACCATTGCAACGCCAACTGGCGACCGCGCAGGTCCTGCGGGATGAAACGCTGCGTTTTGTCAGCCAAGTAGAGCAGGATCGCGCCCGACTCGAACACCGACAGCGGTGCGCCGCCATCCGCTGGCGCGGTATCGACGATGGCCGGGATGCGGTTGTTCGGCGCAATCCGAAGGAAGTCGGGCTGGAATTGCTCGCCGCGGCCGATGTTCACCGGCACGATGCGGTAGGGCAACGCCAGCTCTTCCAGGCACATGGTGATCTTGTGCCCGTTGGGCGTGGTCCAGTAGTAGAGATCAATCAAGGTGTGTCTCCGTCGAAGATGAAGTCATGGTGTGTCGCGGCCTCAGGCCAGGATCGCGCGACGCACATGGGCCAGTGGCGCCTCGTCGTCGAGCGTGCCACCGGTGGTGCCGAGCTCGCGCCACAGGCTCGCCAGGTCGACCGGCTCGTTCGAGTCCTTCATCCGCCCATACAGCTCAGTCAGCACGGTCTGGCCCACCGCTGCGTCGCCCGTGGCGAAGATGCGCTCCACCGTCCACGGCGCGCCGTACTGTCCACCCGCCGCCAGCACAGCCTGCAGCGCCTGCTGCAGCCCGGTGCGCAACTGGCTGCGCTTGAGCAGTTCCACGTCTGCCAGCAGGCAGAACATCGCTCCGCCCCAGTAGGTACGGCCCCAGGTCGGCGTGTGGTCGAGCCCTGCATCGCCGGCCTGAGGCTGGCCCTGGGGCATCGCCTTGGCCCATTCGCGCCACACCGTCTCGGCACTGATCAGCCCGACACGCCCGCGAGCCACGCTTTCAACATACGTGGCCACGCCTTCGTGCAGCCAGTTCTGCGCGCGGGGGATGCGTGGGATGGCCAGATGCACCATCTCGTGGACCAGCACCCAGTCGTCGATGAACTGCGCCTCGGTGGAGTCGCGGCCGAGGCGGATGCGGATCAGCAGCGAGGGCTCGGCATACGTCACGCCGGTGCGCACACCGCTGCCGTCTTCCGGCACCAGCAGCAACTCGACCTTCGGCACCGGAAAGCGCCCGAAGTAGCGCGCCACCGCATCGGCTGACCTGATCACCCAGCCTCGCGCCGCCGCCTGAAAGGCCTGGCTGAAGCCGGGTGCGAACTGCAGTTCGATGCGCGAGCGCAGGATGCGCAGAGTCTCGATATCGGGCTGTGCATTCGCCGCCGCAGACCGCTCGATCGAGTGAGCGCTGTGCGATCCGCCCAGCAGCAGCGCGGCGCAGCCCGCACTCGTCAGCTCGACCATCAGCGCGCGCCGTGACAGCACCGCAAGGGGTGCAAGGCTCATCGTCGAATCTGGAAGCAGTTTGGTCTGTGGCATCTCAGGCCGATACCTTACCGTCAATGCGATGGGCCAGCCCGAA
>CANHOE010000277.1 GCA_947462175.1 Burkholderiales bacterium
GAAGCGCGGGGCGCTGAAGCTCAGTGAATATGGCCGAGGCTGCTCAAGGCGCGGATCGCACCCGCACCGATCGATGCGCCGAAGCGCTTGGCCAGCCGCTCGGCCACGTTTTCCTTCGGTGTGTAGTCGATGATGTCTTCGGCGCGCACCACCTCGCGCGCCACGTAGTCGAGGTTGCCAAGGTGGTCGGCCAGGCCGAGCTTGATGGCTTCTTCGCCGTTCCAGAACAGGCCCGAGAAGGTATCCGGCGTCTCTTTCAGCCGGTCGCCACGGCCTTCTTTCACCACCGCGATGAACTGCTGGTGGATCTGGTCCAGCGTGGCCTGCAGGTAGGCACGCTGCTGGTCGCTCAGCGGGGAGAACGGGTCGCCGATGCCCTTGTTGACGCCCGCGGTCAGCAGCCGCCGCTCGATGCCGTACTTTTCCATCACGCCGCTGAATCCGAAGCTGTCCATCAGAACGCCGATCGAGCCGACGACGCTGGCCTTGTCGGTGTAGATGTCGTCGGCTGCTGCAGCAATGTAGTAGGCGCCCGAGGCGCACATCTCCTCGACCACCGCATACACCTTCTTGTGGTGCAAGGCCTTCAGGCGCTTGATCTCGTCGTAGACGATGCCGGCCTGCACCGGGCTGCCGCCTGGCGAGTTGATGCGCAGCACCACCGCCTGCGCGCCCTCATCCTCGAAGGCATTCTTCAACGCAGCTACCAGCAACTCGGCACTGGCTTCGGTATCGGCGGCGATCTCGCCACGCACCTCGACGAGCGCCGTGTGCGGGCCGGCGGGCGGGCTGGCATGCAGACGGTCGCTGAGAAATGTCCACGCCAACCCGGCGAACATCACCAACCAGAGCAAGCGGAAGAACGTACGCCAGCGTCGCTCGCTGCGCCTGTCCTGCAGGTACAGGCGCATGAGCTGTTCCGCGGCACCGTCCCAGCCGCTGCGCGCGGGTGGGCCGGAGGACGGGGCACGTGGAGCAGACACGTCGTCTTCGGAACTCATGGGGGGCTTTCGTTGCCGACACCAGCGGCGTCACCGTTGCGATTCGACGGGACCGGCATCGGCTTGATGTCCCGGGAAGGATACCAATACACCTGTGCCTCTTGCTCTTCGACGCGCAAGGCTGTCAGCCGTCCCCCAGCACACGGCCCACCGACGCAGCGCCCGCTGAGCGGGTCGTAGGTGGCGCCGTGGATCGAGCAGATGATCAACTCGCGGTCGCGGTCGAGGAACTTGCCTTCCTGCCAGTCCATCTCGGCGGGCACGTGGGCGCAACGATTCAGGTAGGCAAACACCCGGCCTTCAAAGCGCATCACGAATGCCTTGGTCTTCTGGCGCCACTGTTGCACCTCGAAAACGACCGCGTCGCCACGCTCGATCAGCGCATCGGACGCACACAGCGGCACCGGCGCAGCAGCGGGATCGAATTCGGGCATGGTGCCAGGGCCGAGCGCGTCAGGCCGACTGCGCCAGCCAGTGATCGAGCTCGGCCACCGAATGCACGATGTGCAAGGGCTCGAACGCCGCGAACGATGCCGGCTCGTGCGCCCCATAGCTGACACCAACGCTCGGGACGCCGGCGAGCCTGGCCATCTGCAGATCGTGTGTGGTGTCGCCGATCATCAGCGTGCGCTCCGGCGCGATGCCCACTTCGGCCATCAGTTCCTGCAGCATCTGTGGATGTGGCTTCGAGCGGGTTTCATCGGCGGTGCGCGTGGCATCGAACAGGCCTTTCAGCTGCACGGTGTGCAACACCTCGTCGAGCCCACGCCGGGTCTTGCCGGTGGCAACTGCCAGACTGTGCTGCCGCTCCCTCAGTGCATGCAGCATCGGCAGCGTGCCCTCGAACAGACTCAGGTCGTTCTGCCGGACCATGTAATGGTGCTTGTACCGGGCACTCAGCTCGGGGTAGCGCTCCGGCGCCAGCCCCGGCGCGGCGTGCTGCAAGGCCTCGGTCAGGCCCATGCCGATCACGTAACTGGCGTCCTGCACGCTGGGTACCGGCAGCGCCAGGTCGGCGCATGAGGCCTGGATGCAGCGGGCGATAAAGGCGGTCGAGTCGTACAGAGTGCCGTCCCAATCGAAGACGATCAAGTCGAAACGGCGGGGTCGGTTCATGGTGTCGCGATCGTTGTCTTCACAGAGGCCGCCGGCCGGGGCGTCAGCGCTTGCAGCAAAGCGGCGCATTCTGGGGGAAGCGGCGCGTGCAATTCGATGACCTCGCCACTGGCAGGGTGCTGGAATTGCAATCGACGCGCATGCAGGAACATCCGCGCAAAGCGCAACCCGGGGACGGCGGCGCCGCGGGCCAAAGCCCGATTGGCGTCGAAGTCACCGTATTTATCGTCCCCAACGATGGCGTGGCCTTCGTGCAACAGATGAACCCGGATCTGGTGGGTGCGGCCCGTCTTGATCGTCACATCGAGCAATGTGTGCGCGGTGTAGGCCTGAACCACCTTGACCAGCGTGATGGACCGGCGGCCGTCAGCATCCTCCGCGTCGACGGCGCGCACGCGCCGCTCTCCCTCGGGCGACAGGAACTTGTGCAGCGCCACATCGATCACCTTCTTCGACGCCGGCCAGGCGCCCAGCACCAAGGCCGAATAGGTCTTGCCGGTTTCGCGCTGGCGAAACTGCTCCTGCAGGGCCAGCAGCGCAGAGCGCTTCTTCGCGATCAGCAGCAGGCCGGAGGTTTCCTTGTCGAGCCGATGCACCAGTTCCAGGAACTTGGCCTCGGGCCGCGCCCTGCGCAACTGCTCGATCACCCCGAAGCTGACCCCGCTGCCGCCGTGCACCGCGACGCCGGCCGGCTTGTCGACCGCCATCAGGAACTCGTCCTCAAACACGATCGGGAACTCGCGCGCTGGCGCCGGCGGCTCCTCGCTGCGGCCGGCGGCGTGTTCCGAGGTGCGCACCGGCGGCACGCGCACCTCGTCTCCCAGGGACAGGCGAGTGTCAGCCGCCGCACGCCCTTTGTTGACGCGCACCTCACCCGAGCGGATCACGCGGTAAACGTGGGTCTTGGGCACACCCTTGAGCAGCTTGATCAGGAAATTGTCGAGTCGCTGGCCATCGGACCCTTCGTCCACCCGCACGCGCGACACGGTCGGGGCTGCCGAGACCGGGCTGGCAGAAGCAGCCGCGCGCCCGTTTTTGGCCCCTATAATGATTTCCACCACGTTTGCGCTGTAAGTGTTTGATTTTCTTAAGTTTACCCGCGCACTTCCAGCGCGGCGTGGCGGTCGAGGCACGAGTCTCGACCATGAAGTGATGCAACGCACTCCAAGTGCGACGGGCCCCGTCCCCGAGTGACCGGGCAGTCCAGATGGGTTGCGGCAGAGAAATCGAAGAACGAGCCTCCGAAGCAATGCTTCGGAAGAATCCAAGGTTTTCAGGTTGCAGATCGGTGTATGCCGACCCCCAGGTCGGCCGCTTACGGTCTGTGGCCCGCGTTCAGTGACCCTGCGGATGTCGCCTTTCTACTACCCTTACTCGCGCAAGATGCGCTGGTCTGCGATGGCCCCGATATCGGGCTGCAGATTGGCAGCCCTGTTCCGAGACCGGGCGGTGGGTGGACGATCGGCCCTGCTGGCCCACGCGCTTGCGCCCACGGTGCATAGCCCGACAGTCAGCCTCCGGCTCCGCAGTAAGCACTGACACGCAAGCGCCAACGCTGCCCCGGCGACCCTTTCGGTCGTTGGCAGTCCAGGGCGATTCCTGTCGGGCTCTCTGAAGTTTCTCGTGCATCGATGAGTCGACACCGCAGTCTGGTGTCGGCATGTTGATCGAAACGCCGACCCAAGGGCCGGTGGCACAGGAGCACCCATGAAACGCATGTTGATCAATGCGACGCAGCCCGAAGAGCGTCGCCTGGCCATTGTCGATGGCCAGAAATTGCTGGACTTTGAAACCGAGATCGAAGGGCGCGAAC
>CANHOE010000278.1 GCA_947462175.1 Burkholderiales bacterium
CGCAGCGTTCAAGCTGCCCGCGTAGTCTGCTCGGCGTCCCTGCAGTGTGTCAGGGCTATTCGGCAAGTTGATCTCGTCGCCACTACATTACTGCCCGTAACTGGGCAGGCCAGGTAGTACAGGAGGAGACCATCTTGTCAACGATCACCACCGATCAGCTGCTGTCGGCTCGCATGGATGAGCTGCGTCACTGCACCTGGAACGACAGTCGCGAAATCTGCCAGCAGATCCGGGAAGACGCGCCCGGCAAGATGTGGCTGCTGCTGGACGACCACACCTACGCGACCGTCTATGACGGCAAGGCGGGCCCGGCAGTCTTGTCGTTCTTCCACGGTGAGGAGGCGAGCCTCGTGTTCAGCGATCACGCCGAGGCGGTGCTCGATGGCTACGAGGTGCCTCTCGATGCGCTGCGCGACGTGGTGGGCTGAGGCCTTGAGCCGTTAGCTCAGTAGGTGCCAGGCAGCAGGATGCCTTTGTCCACCGCTCGCAAATCGGTGTGCCCGCAAAACGCCATCGTCAGGTCGAGCTCGTTGCGAATGATCTCCAGGCAGCGCGTGACGCCGGCCTCACCCATCGCACCCAGGCCATAGAGGAAGCTGCGGCCGATCAGCGTGCCACGCGCGCCCAGCGCCCAGGCCTTCAACACGTCCTGTCCGCTGCGGATGCCGCCGTCCATCCAGACCTCGATGCGGCCACCCACCGCGTCGGCAATCGCTGGCAGCGCGGCAATCGACGATGGCGCGCCATCAAGCTGACGGCCGCCGTGGTTCGACACGATCAGTGCATCGGCGCCACTGTCGACCGCCAGACGCGCGTCCTCTGCGTCCATGATGCCTTTGAGGATCAGCTTGCCGCCCCAGCGCTTCTTGACCCATTCGACATCGGCCCAGCTCAAACCCGGGTCGAACTGCTCGGCCGTCCATGAGCTGAGCGACGACAGATCGCCGACCCCCTGCGCATGGCCGACGATGTTGCCGAAGCTGCGCCGCTTCGTGCCCAGCATGCCCATGCACCAGCGCGGCTTGGTGGCGAGGTTGATCAGGTTGGCGAGGGTCGGTTTGGGCGGCGCACTCAGGCCGTTCTTGATGTCCTTGTGGCGCTGGCCGAGCACCTGCAGATCGAGCGTGAGCATCAGCGCGCTGCAGTTCGCGGCCCGGGCGCGCTCGATCAGCCGCTCGATGAAGCCGCGGTCCTTCATCACATAGAGCTGGAACCAGAACGGCGCTGTGGTGTGTGCGGCGATGTCCTCGATCGAGCATATGCTCATCGTGCTCAGCGTGAACGGGATGCCGAACTTCTCGGCCGCGCGCGCGGCGAGGATCTCGCCGTCAGCGTGCTGCATGCCGGTCATGCCGGTGGGCGCGATGGCCACGGGCATCGCGGCGTCGATGCCGATCATCTGCACCCGGGTGCTGCGCTTGGCAATGTCGATCGCCACACGCTGGCGCAGCTGGATGCGCTGAAAGTCAGCCTCGTTGGCGCGGTAGGTGCCTTCGGTCCACGAGCCTGAATCGGCGTAGTCGTAGAACATCCGCGGCACCCGCTTCTTCGCGAGGCGGCGCAGCTCTTCGATGTGGGTGATAGGTGGCATCGGCAGCGGGCAAACAGTTACCGCATGCTAATCGCCGCGCTGTGCAACTTGCGCATATCGGGCTTGGCCCGCTTGCACGGGCCGCCCGACACTTCGCAGAACTGAATCACCAGCCGTTTCTTGAACTGTTTGCTGTCGATGTCTCGGAGGAACGGCACGAGCTGCGGGTCGGCCTGCAGCCGCTGCAGAAACTCGTCGGCGATCTTCACGAGGCCGCCCTGGCCACCGAGCTCCCGGGACAGCGAGTCGTTCGAGGGTGCGGCCGGGATGTGGCTGTCGATCACGGAAGGAGGGCGTTGCGGAGCATCGTCGGCCCGAGCCATGCCTGCCGTTCTGGTTGGCGCGGGTGGCGCTGACATAGAAATCGGTGCTCTGCGTGCGGGCGCCGAGTGCGCGCAGCGCCGGCTTGAAGCGGGCAGAGTCCAGGTCCTTGTGTTCGATGCCTAGGCTTGGCGGATTCACACCAACTGAGGAACTTGCAGTGCTGAGGCGGCGGGTTGAGCGCGCGCCAGTGCGGGTTCTGCTATCGGCTGGGCGGACGCCGCGCTTCTGTACGGCAGTGCGACGAGCGCCATGGGAAGAGCGGGGTGCCACGGTTTGAGCATGGCGGAACGACGAGCAGCATTCGCAGGTGAACACTTCGAAGATCATCGGCGTCTGGGGACGCCTCGTTGGTCGGTGGTTCCCCTGATTTTTCAGGCCGTCCCTTCTTCTGTTGTGCTGAAGAAGGGCAGATCGACCTGCCATTTGTGCGCCTCCGGCGCAGCGGCCTTTGCGGCCTTGCGCGGTACTGGCGCCGGCGCTTCGGTGGCTTTCGTGCCAGAGGTGGGAACCAGTCCGGTCGCTCGCACACCGATCAGTCGCAGCCGCTGCGACAGGTCGACACGTTTCAGGCAGGAGCCTGCGGCGTGACGAATGGCTCGCGCGTCGGCAATCGGCTCCGGCAGCGTTACATCGCGCGACACCCGCCTGAAGTCGTCGAAGCGCAACTTGATGCCGAGCGTCTGTGCGGCGTAGCCCTTGCGCTGCAGGTCACTCGCCAGTCGCTCGCACAGGCGAGTGAACAGGTCGGACAGCGTACTGCGGTCGTGCACCGCATGCAGGTCGCGCTCGAAGGTGGTCTCGCGGCTGATGGACTTGGGCTCACTGTGCGTGACGATCGCCCGCTCGTCGCAGCCGTGCGCCGCTGCATGCAGCCAGGCGCCGTAGCTGCGTCCGAAGTTCGCCAGCAGCCACTGCGGGTCGGCGGCAGCCACGTCGCCGATGGTGTGCAGGCCGAAGCCTGCAAGCTTCTCGGCCGCCTTCGGGCCGATGCCATTGACCTTGCGCGCGGCCAGCGGCCAGATGCGTGTGGTGAGGTCGGCCTCGCTGAGCAGCGTGAGCCCATCGGGCTTGTCCAGTTCGGAGCCGATCTTGGCCAGCAGTTTGTTCGGTGCCACGGCAACCGAGCAGCGCAGGCCGGTGGACTCGAACACCGCGTCCTTCAACGCGCGCGCCACGGCAGCGCCAGCATCGTGCTGCGAGCCTGGCAGGTCCGTCAGGTCGATGTAGATCTCGTCGATGCCTCGGTCTTCGATCTGAGGCGCGATGCGCCTCACAGCGTCCTTGAAGCGGCGCGAATAGAGGCGGTATTCGTCGAAGTCGACCGGCAGCAGCACGGCATCGGGCGCCAGTCGTGCTGCCTTCATCATGCCCATGGCCGAATGCACGCCGAGTGCGCGGGCTTCGTAGGTGCAGGTGGTGACCACCCCGCGGCCGGCGTAGTGGCGCAGCGTGGCGTAGCGGCGAGTGCCATCGGGCTGCAGTACGGGTTGCCGGTCACGGCCACCGCCGATCACCACTGCTTGCCCCCGCAGATCCGGATAGCGCAGCAGTTCGACCGATGCGTAGAAGGCATCCATGTCGAGGTGGGCGATCAGGCGACGTGGCGCGTTGGGCATGCCGGCGATTTTGATGTGCACGTGCGCGCAGCGGGTTCGGGCTGGCCCATCGCATTGACGGTAAGGTATCGGCCTGAGATGCCACAGACCAAACTGCTTCCAGATTCGACGATGAGCCTTGCATCCCTTGCGGTGCTGTCACGGCGCGCGCTGATGGTCGAGCTGACGCGTGCGGGCTGCGCCGCGCTGCTGCTGGGCGGATCGCACAGCGCTCACTCGATCGAGCGGTCTGCGGTGGCGAATGCACAGCCCGATATCGAGACTCTGCGCATCCTGCGCTCGCGCATCGAACTGCAGTTCGCACCCGGCTTCAGCCAGGCCTTTCAGGCGGCGGCGCGAGGCTGGGTGATCAGGTCAGCCGATGC
>CANHOE010000279.1 GCA_947462175.1 Burkholderiales bacterium
AACTTTGGCGGTACCAGCTACGAGACGTACACCTGGGCGGCGGCGCTGGCGGCATCGACCGAGCAGATCGCCTGCATCACCACTTCGCACGTGCCCACCGTGCACCCATTGTTCGCTGCAAAGCAGGCAACGACCATCGATCACGTGAGCGGCGGGCGGTTCGGCTTGAACATCATCTGCGGCTGGTTCGGTCCCGAGATGCGCATGTTCGGTGGCACGATGATGGAGCACGACGAGCGCTACGAGTACGCCGACGAATGGCTCGCCATCGCGCAGAAGGCCTGGACGCACGAAGGCTACTTCGACCACCAGACCCAGCATTTCAACCTGGTTCAGGCTTTCGCCGACCCGAAGCCGCTGAACAAGCCCTTCCTGATCAACGCTGGCGGTTCCCCGCGAGGCATGCGGTATTGCGCACAGCATTGCGATGCCGCTTTTGTCATCCTGGGGTCTCACGACCTCGCTGGTGTTCGCAAGCAGGTGCAAAAGTACAAGACGCTTGCACGCGAGGAGTTTGGTCGTGATCTGAAGGTGTGGTGCTATTCGTACGTCTCGGTCGCCGAGACGGCAGCCGAGGCCAAGCGCCATGTCGACCGCTATGCGCTCGAGCACGGTGACGACGTCGCCTGCGAAAACATCGTCAAGGAGCTGGGTATCCAGACGGGCATCTTCACGCCGGAGCAGGCCGAGCAGTTCCGGTATCACTTCAAGGCAGGCTGGGCCGGTTTCCCGCTGGTCGGAACGCCGGCCATGATGGTTGAGCACCTCGAACTGCTGGCCGAGGCGGGGATGGACGGTGTGTGCCTCAGCTGGCTGGACTACAACGCCGGCATCCGGCAATGGAATGCCGAGGTCATGCCGCTGCTCGAGCGGGCCGGACTTCGTCAGCCCTACCGTGCCGGTACCCCGTCATGACGCGCATCGTCGGCATCAGCGGCCATGTGTCGGTGCCTTCTCGCACGCTGTGGCTCACGCAGCAACTGGTCGACCGCATCGCCCTGGCCGCAAACGCCGACATTCAGATCCACTCGGTGATCGATGATCCGGCCGATCTCGGCCGCACACTGGAGCGCAAGCAGGCGTCGCCACGGCTGGAAGCGGTATTGCGCGATATCGAGACATGCGACCTGCTGGTGGCGGTGACGCCGGTCTACAAAGGCAGCTATGCCGGCCTGTTCAAGCATTTGATCGACCTGGTCGACATGAAGGCACTGACCGCACGGCCTGTGGTGGTGGCGGCTACCGGCTACGCGGAGCGTCATGCCGGCGTGATCGATCACCTGATGCGACCCTTGTTTGCCTTCTTTGGCGCCGAGGTCATGGTGTCTGGCATCTATGCCGGCAAGGCTGACATCGACGACCATCAGCAGATGTCGCCGACACTGCAAGCGGCGGTGGACGCCGCAGTGCAGCAGGCCGTGCGCGCACTGGGCCGCACCACCTCGTGAACAATACGCTGAACGAGTCGACCAAAGGAAACCACGTGGAACGTTTTCGCATGCACATTGGCGGCCAGTCGGTCGACGCCGTTGGTGGGGCCGTCTTCGACAGCATGAACCCCGCCACAGGCGAGACCTGGGCGCAGTTTCCGAAGGCGGATGCGCGCGATGTCGACCTGGCCGTCAAGGCGGCTCATCAAGCCTTCGAGGACGGCCCATGGCCTCGCCTGTCGGCCAGTGCACGCGGTCAGTTGCTGCACCGCCTGGGTGACCTGATCGCCGAGAACGCCGAGCGGCTGGCCGATCTGGAGGTGCGCGACAACGGCAAATTGAAGGCCGAGATGCTGGGGCAGATGAAGTACCTGCCGCAGTGGTTCTATTACTACGGTGGTCTGGCCGACAAGATCGAGGGCGCAGTGACGCCGATCGACAAGCCCGGCATGTTTCACTACATCAGCTACGAGCCGCTCGGTGTCGTTGCGGCCATCGCACCGTGGAACTCGCCGCTGCTGTTGGCTGCCTGGAAGATCGCGCCTGCGCTGGCGGCGGGCAACACCATTGTTGTCAAGCCGTCCGAGTTCTCTTCGGCGTCGACGGTGTACTTCGCGGAACTGGTCACCCAGGCTGGTTTCCCGCCGGGCGTGTTCAATGTCGTCACCGGCTTCGGCCTCGACGTGGGCGAGCCGCTGGTCAAGCACCCACGGGTCTCCAAGGTGGCCTTCACCGGCAGCGAATCGGGCGGGCGCAGCGTGTACCTGAACGCGGCCGTCGATTTCAAGCGGGTGTCGCTGGAGTTGGGCGGCAAGTCAGCCAACATCGTGTTCGCCGATGCAGCGCTCGACGACGCGGTCAAGGGCATCGTGTCGGGCATCTTCGCCGCCACGGGCCAAACCTGCATGGCCGGCTCGCGGCTGCTGGTGCAGCGCGAAGTGCACGACGAGGTCGTGACGCGGCTGGTCGATTTCATGAAGACCGCGAAGCTCGGCGACCCGCTGGACAAGAGTACCAACGTGGGACCGGTCTCCACTGCACCTCAGCTCGACAAGGTGCTGCACTACATCGATGTAGCTCGCTCGGAAGGCGCCACCTGCGTGTTGGGTGGTGAGCGATCGCGTCGACCGGGTTGCGAGAAGGGTCTGTTCGTTGAGCCGACGATCTTCACGGGCGTACGCAATGACATGCGCATCGCGCAGGAAGAGGTGTTTGGTCCGCTGCTGGTGGTGATTCCGTTCGACACCGAAGACGAGGCAGTGTCGATTGCCAACGACACGCCGTATGGTCTGGCGGCTGGCGTGTGGACGCGCGATCTAGAGCGCGCCATGACGCTGCCCAAGCGTCTGAAGGCCGGCACGGTGTGGGTCAATGCCTACCGCGTGGTCAGCTACATGGCACCGTTTGGCGGCGTCAAGGCCTCAGGCCTCGGGCGCGAAAACGGCATCCGGGCGATCTATGAATACCTCGAATCCAAGAGTGTGTTCATCAACCCTAAGCCAGGCATCGCCAACCCCTTCGTGTTGGGGTGAAGACGCAGCAAGGCTGTAGCGGCTGGGACTAGCGCTGGCCGAATCGGGTTGCCTCGAACAGGTCCTTGAACTCGCGCGGCTGCGAACGCCAGTACTGCGGTGGGGCCGTCACCTTGGCCCCCAGCTGAGCAGCGGCGTGCCACGGCCAGCGTGGGTCGTACAGCATCGCCCGCGCCAGTGCCACTGCATCAGCCTGACCGCTGGCGATGATCGCTTCGGCCTGCTCGGCCTCGGTGATCAGCCCGACCGCGATGGTGGGAATGCCGACCTCGGCCTTGATGCGCTGCGCGAACGCCACCTGGTAGCCAGAGGACAGCGGAATGGCCTGTGCGGGAGACAAGCCGCCGCTGGACACATGCAGTGCCGCGCAGCCCCGCGCCTTCAGTCCCTGAGAGAACGCGAGCGTGCCGTCGAGATCCCATCCGCCAGGCACCCAGTCGGTGGCCGACGCGCGCACCCACACCGGTTTGTCGGGTGGGAACGCTGCGCGAACCGCGTCGAACACCTCCAGTGGAAAACGGATGCGGTTCGCCAGGCTGCCGCCGTACTCGTCGGTGCGCTGGTTGGACAGCGGCGACAGGAACTGGTGCAGCAGGTAGCCATGCGCGGCGTGGAGCTCGATGCCGTCGAAGCCCAGTCGCTCGGCGCGACGGGCCGTCGCCACGAAGTCGTCGCGGACCTTGGCGAGGCCGGCGCGGTCGAGCGCCACTGGCGGCACCTCGCCGTCTGAATGCGGCAGGTTCGAGGCCGATACTGTTTGCCAGCCGTCGGGCTCGTCAGGCCGGATCTGCGTGCCGCCCGCCCAAGGCGCGCGGCTTGACGCCTTGCGACCCGCATGGGCGATCTGCACCGCGACCGCGATCGGCGAATGCGCGCGGATGGCCGCCAGCACGCGTGCCAGGCCGGCCTCGTTGGCATCGGAATAG
>CANHOE010000280.1 GCA_947462175.1 Burkholderiales bacterium
AACGTCGGCGCACCGAAGACGCCCTTGCCCTGTGCGGCCTCGGTCTGTTGGCGCAGCTTCAGCTTGTTGGCGTCCGACTGCGCGGCGTCGAGAATCGTCTGCGCGGGCAACTGCAATTGATTCAGTACCTCGGCCACGGTTTGAAGATCGTCGATCTCGCGGTCTTCAGCGAAATTGAGTGACACGATGCGTCGGCAGTAAGCGCCCATCCACGGCTGGTCCGCACCGACCAGTGCGACCCGGGCGGGCAGCAAGGAAGACCGGGGAAACTCCGTCGGCCGCTGCCACGGCAGGCCGTGCTTTCGGCATTGGCGCGCCATGTCGGTCCAGACGTAATCGCCCTTGGCTTTTTGCAGCACAAAGGGTGACGTGCTCCAGCCCAGGCTGCGAAAGATCGGCCCCAGCAGAAACGGCTTCCAGCGGACGGCCACGCCCCGCTCGGCTGCAGCCGCCTCGATGCGCATCACGCTGAGGTAGCTGTAGTTGCTGGCGAACTCGAACCAGAACTCGATCTCGCGCATCGCCGTGGACTCCTTCAACCTGGCAGCAGGTGCAGCGCTTTCGGGATGGCATCCTGCGCCTTGCCCTTGCGGGCGCGCTTGCCGGCGTAGGGCAGCAGCGCGGCGCCCTTGAGCACCTCGTCGCGCGCCTTGCCGCCGCGGCCGGTGCCCTCGATGCGGAGCGCCTGCGCAAATACCGCGACGCTCGCCAGCGTGTCCTTGCCCTCGAGCCCGATCAAGGTGAGCCCGCGGCCGCCATTGGGCTGCAGCTTCAGCTCCGACAGCGGGAACACCAGCAGCCGACCCTGTGCCGACAGGCAACCCACCTGATCAGCCAGCATGCCCAGAGACGTCAGTGCCGGCGGCAACAGCTGCTCGCCCGCTTCCAGCGTCAGGAACGCCTTGCCGCTGCGCTGACGCGATGTCAGATCGCCCGCGCGTGCCAGCAGACCGAAGCCACCCGTGCCAGCCAGCAGCAGCGTCTGCGCGGCATGACCCGCGAAATAGTGCGCCGGCTGGGTGCCCGATTCGAGCTCGATCAGCGTCGTGATGGGCTGACCATCACCGCGCCCGCCGGGCAGCAGACTGACCGCTGTCGAATACACGCGGCCGCTGCCGTTCGCCGCCGAGCCGAAGACCAGCAGCACATCGACGCTGCGACAGGCAAAGGTCGCGAGCAAGGCATCGCCCGCCTTGAACTGCAGCGTCGCGGCATCGACCTCGTGCCCCTTCAGCGCGCGGACCCAGCCCTTGGCGCTGACGACCACCGTCACCGGCTCGTCGATCACCTTGATCTCGACCACCGCCTTCTTCTCGACCTGGATCAGCGTGCGGCGAGGATCTTTCTCGAGCGAACCGAACTGCTTGATGTCGGCCTCGATCTCCTTGATCACGGTGCGCTTGAGCGTGCCGGGGTTGCCGAGGATGTCTTCGAGCTTGCCCTGCTCGACGCGCAGATCCTTCAGCTCCTGCTCGATCTTGATGGCTTCGAGCCGCGCGAGCTGGCGCAGGCGGATTTCGAGGATGTCGTCGGCCTGCCGTTCGCTGAGCTTGAAGTGCTCGATCAGCGCCGGCTTCGGCTCGTCGGCATTGCGGATGATGCGGATCACCTCGTCGATGTTCAGCAGCACCAGCTGACGGCCTTCGAGCACATGGATGCGGTCGAGCACCTTGTCGAGCCGATGTTGAGAGCGGCGCTGCACCGTCTGCAGCCGGAACGCGACCCACTCGGCCAACATCTGGCGCAGCGTCTTCTGCGTTGGTCGGCCGTCGGCGCCCACCATCGTCAAGTTGATCGGTGACGAGCTTTCCAGGCTGGTGTGCGCCAGCAGTTGCGTGATCAGCTCGCTCTGCTCGATGCGGCTCGTCTTGGGTTCGAACACCAGTCGCACCGGTGCGTCCTTGCTCGACTCGTCGCGCACCGCGTCGAGCACGCCGAGCACAGACGCCTTCAGCTGCACCTGGTCAGCGCTCAAGGCCTTCTTGCCGGCCTTGACCTTCGGGTTGGTCAGCTCCTCGATCTCTTCGAGCACGCGCTGCGAACTGGTGCCCGGCGGCAGTTCGGTGACGACCAGTTGCCACTGACCGCGCGCCAGATCCTCGATCTTCCAGCGCGCGCGCACCTTCAGGCTTCCGCGGCCGGTGGCATAAGCCGCGCGGATGTCGTCGGCGCTGCTGATGATCTGGCCACCGCCGGGGTAATCGGGGCCAGGGATCAGCGCGGCGAGTTCGTCGTCGCTGAGCTTGTCGTTCTTGATCAGCGCGATGGCCGCCAGTGCCACCTCGCGCAGGTTGTGGCTGGGGATCTCGGTGGCCAAGCCGACGGCGATGCCGCTTGCGCCATTGAGCAGCACGAATGGCAGGCGGCTCGGCAATTGCCGAGGCTCCTGCGTCGAACCGTCGTAGTTGGGGATGAAGTCGACCGTGCCCTCGTCGATCTCGTCGAGCAGAAGCCGCGAGATGGGCGCGAGGCGCGCCTCCGTGTAGCGCATCGCCGCCGCGCCGTCGCCGTCGCGCGAGCCGAAATTGCCCTGCCCGTCGATCAGCGGGTAGCGCTGCGAGAAGTCCTGCGCCATGCGCACCAGCGCGTCGTAGGCGGCGGTGTCGCCGTGCGGGTGAAATCGGCCGAGCACATCGCCCACCACGCGCGCGCTCTTCACCGGCCGCGGCCCACCCGCCGTGGTGAAGCTCAGCCCCATTCGGTCCATCGCATACAGGATGCGCCGCTGCACCGGCTTCTGGCCGTCGCACACATCGGGCAAGGCTCGGCCCTTGACGACGCTCAGCGCGTACTCGAGGTAAGCGCGTTCGGCGTAATGGGCCAACGTGACGGCGTCGGTGGGGTCGGTGGCAGGAGGGAGGTCGAACAGGTCGTTCATGCGCAGAAAGAAGGACGGATGGCCAGGCACTGCACAGGCGGCACCTCAACCGGATCGACGATGGCGGAGTTGGGGCGGCGGCAGAAGCAGAGCGTTGGTGATGTTGCAGGGCTGCACGGTAGCGATCACCGGCCTGGAGGAGCCCGACCTCTCCATGATTTCGCATCGCCCATGTGGCGCGATCCGATCACCGAGCCGCAAAACACAAATCGCGCCAAGCCGAAGCGGCTTGACGCGATTTGCTTGCCAGGGTGGTCAGGCCGCTACTGGCGTCGAAACTGGAGTCACCGCCTTCGGGGGCTGGGTGCCATCGGACTTGCGGCGCTTTCTGCCGCTTGCCGTTTTTCTGACCTGCTTGGCAGAAATGGTTCTCTTGCCAACACGCTTCTTCTTTGCCAGTGCCATTTCAAGCCTCTTGAGTAAAAGGTTCAAGGATACATGTCGCGGATATGCCCCCTCGCCGGCTCGCTGGTGCATCCTTGGATCGAGCCCCTTGGGCGAAGCCGGCGAGCCTCGACACCGAAGCCCAGCCTTAGCGGCCGAGGTTTGGCTCGTTCACGGACAGATTCAGCCACCTCAGCAGCGCCGAATACAGTGCTTCGAGGTTCACGGGCTTGACGATGAAGTCGTTCATCCCGGCCGCCTCGCAGGCCTGACGATCCTCATCGAAAGCATTTGCCGTCATCGCCAGGATCGGCATGGTCGTTCTTCCCGACAGGGCGCGAATGGCCCGTGTCGCTTCCAGGCCGTCCATTCCGGGCATGTGCATGTCCATCAGGATCAGGTCATAGGCCACCGCCTGCGCCCGTTGCACCGCTTCATGGCCGTCGTTGGCCGTGTCTGCACGCAGGCCAACGTCGCTGAGCAAAGCCAGCGTCAGTTCGCGGTTGAGCGCGTTGTCCTCGACCACCAGAATGCGCGCCTGCCCATGGCGCTGGCGCAACTGCGTCTGGACATCGGCGCCAACTGCCGCCGCCGCCACAGGCGCAGGCGTGGATAGCGGCT
>CANHOE010000281.1 GCA_947462175.1 Burkholderiales bacterium
GATGCCTGAACATCGCCGGTCACGAGGCCTGCTGTGTTTCGTTCGTAACACGGGGCGCCGGCTTTCCGGTCGCGACGTGTCGGCGCCAGGCTGCAAGCCCGCGTTGTTGATGCATGACCAGCACGTGCTGGCGTGCTCAAGATGCTCGGTGCCACTGCGAGCGTCGCTTGAAAAGAAAGCCTGAATCATGAAGAAGAACCTGCTGATCGCTGCCGTGCTGACCACCTTCGCTGCCGCGTCGTTCGCCGCCACACCGGTGCCAACGCCGGCTGCCTCTGCTGCCACACCGACCGCGAAGCCGGTGCACAAAGTCAAGCACGCGCACACCGCGAAGAAGCCTGCAGCGCCGGTGGCCGCAACGCCAGTGGTCAAGTAAGCGAGGTCCGCTTGAAATGAAACGGCCTGGGGAGACTCAGGCCATTTTTTTTTGCGTCTGCGCGCCTCGGCTGCAACGCGCGCCTACCGCGCGGCGTTCATGGCTTGCCAGGAAGCGCCAGATCCTGCACGTTGGTTGCCACGATTCGGCAGGCAGCAAGCAGATCGGTGACGATGCGCTCGTCAATGTTGAGGTCGCCCTCGTACTCGCCAAGATTGCGCAGTTCGTGGCACTTCGACAACACGCGCCAGACTTCGGGGCCCAGACCCAGCGTGTGCGGCAGCAACTGAAAGACGATGTAGCGGTTGCCCGAGCGGTAGCCGTGCCAGCGCAAGGCGGCGAAGCACAACGCATGCGCCGCGTTGTAGCCCAGGTCGAACCGGCTTTCGAGCGACAGCGAGGGTGTAGCCGCGTCCTTCAGCCGCGCCAGGCCCGAGCGCTTCAACCCAGCAAACTCTTCGGCGTCGGGTGGCTCCGCCTTCAGCGGCTTGCCTGGGCCACACAGGTTCTCAAAGGCCGAGGGCATCTTCATCTCCGATCAGCCACAGCTTGGGCTGCGCCAGCACCCGGGTGGTGAAGGCCTCCTTGCGCTTGACTCGCCTGGCCAGTTCCTGCGGCGTGTAGATCGTCGGGTTGACCGTGCGCCCGAGCCGTTGGCTTGCGGCTTCAAGTGCTGCGTACAGATCAGAGTAGGCCAGGTCGTCGCTGACGAGCATCAGATCGATGTCGCTCGATGATGTGTCCTCACGCTTCGCGACCGACCCGTAAACAAAAGCCGCCCGAATCCGCTCGGCCAGCGGCGCCAGCGCTTCGCGCAAGGGCCCGGCCAGCCCGACCGTCTTCTGCACGATGCCGCACAGCTCGGCATAGATCGGTGCTCCAGGGTTGGCCTGGTAGTGCTTCTGGTTGCCGACCGCGCGTGCAGTGACCAGACCACTCTGCGCAAGCCGGGCCAGCTCGCGTTGCACTGCACCGGAGCCAGCGCCCGCCAGCCCGATCAGCTCGGTGGCGTAGAAGCTGCGCTCGGGCTGGCCGAACAACCACGCCAGCACGCGCTGCTGCGTGCCTGAGAACAGCGCATCCGCAAGGCTTGCGGCCTGCGGCTTCTGTGAAGCTACGTTCTTGGTCATACCCATAATGGGCATAAGCATACCCGAATTGGGTATTCAGCCGCCCACCAACTTGCGCAGCCGATGGCGGCTTCGGTCAGCGCGGGCGAGCCAAAAACGTTGCGGCGGACAGGAGACAGGTGTTGGAGATAGCGCCTGGTAGTGCGTACATCTTCGGTCTCGCGCGGAATGCAAAGAGGCGATAGACCTGATACGCGGCGGAGCACCTCTCTGAGGTGGCAACTTCATTCCTGCTCACAAAAAACGGGGTAGCGACGCCATACTTTGTGGTCTTGACCTCGATGAGGCGCTCTGCCCCCGACGATTCAAACGAGAGAATGTCGTAGCCCTCGTGGTCGCCACGAACCTGGGAGGTGTGCTCGATGCGCCCTGCCAACGTCTCCCACCCCGCGTGTATGAGCCGGGCTCGCTCGTAGTTGAGAACAAAGAGCTCACCGGCAAGGCCCAAAGATCGATTTCTTGCATCACGTTCGATGTAATTCGTCGTCAGCCGAAACGCTGCCGGCTCCGAGGCGCGCACAGGTTCTGGTGTTGCCTTTGGCGGTGCGGTCAACACCGCCAGAATGTCGTCAACCTCCGGTACAACCATCGGCCGATCTGCATCCGCTACCGCAACTTCGTGTAGCTGTGTCGCGCCAGCCATGCGCTCTGCCAGAACCTCCACCAGCAGGGCTTGGTAATTCGCTCTCGGCTTGTAGCCATCGATGTATTGGGAGCCGCGTCAAGCAGAGCAGCACTGATGTTGCAATGCTTGAACTCGATCGACTGGTCAGATCGATCGTTGAGAAGTGGCTTGAGCGCGCGGCGATGGGCAGCTTTGTTGTACGGCGCACCCGCCAACTCGGAAGCGAGCATGAACAGGTAATCGTCAACGATCGCCTGAACTTCCGTACGCGTCCAGTCAGTCATGTAGCTGATCAACTTCGTGTTTAGGGTGCTACGCAGCTGCGACTCGATTTGGCTGTTAGCGCGCCGAGTTCCGCCGGTTTACACGTCAATATTCGCCGCCCTCAACGCATTCGTCTCGATGAACTCGCGGCGTGGCTCCACTTCGTCGCCCATCAGCATGGTGAACACGCGGTCGGCTTCGATGGCGTCGTCGATCTGCACGCGCAGCAGGCGGCGCACGGTGGGGTCCATCGTGGTTTCCCACAGCTGGCTGGGGTTCATCTCGCCCAGGCCCTTGTAGCGCTGGCGGGCCACGGCCCCTTCGGCCTGCTGGATCAGCCAGGCCATCGCCTGGCGGAAGTCGGCCACCGCGGCTTGCTTCTGGCGTTCACCTTCACCCCGCTTCACGATGGCGGTGCTGCTGACCAGGCCCTTGAATGTCTTGCCTGCAGTGCTCAGGGCTTCGTAGTCAGCGCCGTGCACGAAGTCGGCGGTGATCACACTGCTCTTCACATTGCCGTGGTGCATGCGGCTGATGCGCAGGATGTGCTTGTCGAGCCGGGTGTCGAATTGCGCGGTCACATCGGCGTCGTGCAGCGCAGCCTTCAGATCGGTGGCGGATTGTTCGGCGGCTTCGAGCGTGTCGAGGTCGAGGTGCAGGCCATTGGCCATCGCGCGCAGGGCCTCAATGTCCATCCAGGCGCTGAGCCGGTCGACCACGTTGTTGGCCAGCACGTACTGGCGAGCCAGTGTTTCGAGCGTTTCACCTTGCAGCACGGCGGTGCCTTCGATGCCGGTGTCGAGCTGCGCGTCTTTCAGCGCCACCTTGAGCAGGTAAGCGTCGAGCTCGGTGCCGTCTTTCAGGTACTGCTCTTCCTTGCCCAGCTTCACCTTGTAGAGCGGCGGCTGCGCGATGTAGATGTGGCCGCGCTCGACCAGCTCGGGCATCTGCCGGAACAGGAACGTCAGCAGCAGCGTGCGGATGTGCGCGCCGTCCACGTCGGCGTCGGTCATGATGATGATGCGGTGGTAGCGCAGCTTGTCGGGGTTGAAGTCGTCGCCGCCCATGCCCTTGCCGATGCCGGTGCCGAGTGCGGTGATCAGCGTCAGGATTTCATTGCTGGTGAGTAGCTTCTCGTAGCGCGCCTTTTCCACGTTCAGGATCTTGCCGCGCAACGGCAAGATCGCCTGGAACTTGCGGTCACGGCCCTGCTTGGCGGAGCCGCCGGCGGAGTCGCCCTCCACGATGTAGATCTCGCACAGGGACGGATCTTTTTCCTGGCAGTCAGCGAGCTTGCCAGGCAGACCTGCGCCCTCAAGCACGCTTTTGCGACGTGTCATTTCACGTGCTTTACGTGCGGCTTCGCGCGCGCGCGCCGCCTCGACAACCTTGGAGCACAAGGCTTTCGCGTCGATCGGATTTTCCAGCAACCAGGTCTCAAGCGTGCGTGCAACCGCGTCTTCTACCGCAGGACGCACTTCAC
>CANHOE010000282.1 GCA_947462175.1 Burkholderiales bacterium
CATCTTCTACCCGCTGGTGTCAGGGCGGGAAGGTGGCTCAGGGCTGGGATTGACGCTCGCGCAGACATTCGTGCAGCAGCACCAGGGAACGATCGAGTGCGAAAGCGAACCCGGAAAAACCAAGTTCAAGATCGTGATTCCGCTGCCCTGAGCTCTCTCCTGTGCACCGCATCGCGTCGGTGCATTCCATTGAAGAGGCAGTGAATGAAACCCATCTGGATCGTTGACGACGACCAATCCATCCGCTTCGTGCTTGAGAAAGCGCTGGCGCGAGAAGATCTGGCGGTCCGCAGCTTCACCAACCCGCGTGATGTTCTGCTCGCGCTGGAAGACGATGTGCCCCAGGTGCTGGTGTCCGACATCCGCATGCCGGGGGGATCGGGCATCGACCTGCTGGCCAAGGTCAAGCAGAAGCACCCGGAGCTGCAGGTCATCATCATGACCGCGTACTCCGACCTCGACAGCGCAGTGAGCGCCTTCCAAGGCGGCGCGTTCGAGTACCTGCCCAAGCCATTCGACGTTCCGAAAGCGGTCGAACTGATTCGCCGCGCCCTCGATGAAAGCATGCGCGAAGCGGTGCGCGATGAGCGGCTCTCAGAGATGCCGGAAATGCTCGGCCAGGCCCCGGCCATGCAAGATGTCTTCCGCGCGATCGGTCGCTTGAGTCAAAGCATCGTGACCGTGCTGATCACCGGCGAGTCGGGGTCGGGCAAGGAGCTGGTCGCTCAGGCCCTGCACAAGCACAGCCCTAGAGCCAGTGGCCCGTTCGTGGCAATCAACACCGCTGCCATCCCGAAGGATCTTCTGGAGTCCGAACTGTTCGGCCACGAGCGCGGTGCCTTCACCGGCGCCCAGACCACGCGGCGCGGGCGCTTCGAGCAGGCCGACGGAGGCACGCTTTTTCTCGATGAGATCGGCGACATGCCTTTCGATTTGCAAACACGCCTGCTGCGCGTGCTCAGCGACGGCCAGTTCTACCGCGTCGGCGGCCACAACCCGATGCGAAGCAATGTGCGCGTCATCGCTGCCACCCACCAGAACCTCGAAGATCGGGTCAAGCTGGGCATCTTCCGCGAGGACCTGTTTCACCGACTGAATGTCATCCGTCTGCGATTGCCCGCCTTGCGCGAGCGGCAGGAGGATGTCCCCGCGTTGGCCCGTTTTTTCCTGCAGAAAAGCGCCAAGGAGCTGGGCGTCGAGGCCAAGCGGATCACCGACGCCGCCCTGGCCAGAATGATGCAGTTCGAGTTTCCGGGCAACGTCCGTCAGCTGGAGAACATCTGCCACTGGTTGACGGTGATGGCACCGGCTCAGTCGATCGAGCCGAAGGACCTGCCACCGGAACTTCAGTCGCTCGTGCCGCAGTCTGCTACAGCATCGGTCCCGGTGGCGCTAGGGTCGTCAGCGACCGCGGTCGCCGTGGTGTCGCCAGGTGCACATGATGGCGTGGCCGCGGTCGATGTCATACAGGAGACGCGTGCGGCGTTGCCCGATCTTCCGGTCGAGCCGCCCACGGGTACGGACACATCGCCGTCGCGCTGGCTGGTCGATCTGGAGCGCGAATCCCGCAGCCTGTTGCTGTCGGGAGAGCCTCAGGTCTGGGACATCCTGACGCGCAAGTTCGAGGCGCAGCTCATTCATACCGCACTCGAGATGACCCGTGGTCGCCGCATCGAGGCGGCGCAAAAGCTGGGCATTGGCCGCAACACCATCACCCGCAAGATCCAGGAACTTGGGCTGGACGATTGAGTGGAGCGCAGACGCCGTTCGATCAGGCCGGGTCGTTCAGTTCAACCCAAACCGGAGCGTGATCGCTGGGCCGCTCGTTCTTGCGTGGCAGCTTGTCGATCGCACAGGCGGTCACCAGTGACCTCAGTGCATCGCTGACCAGGATGTGATCGATGCGCAAGCCTTGGTTCTTCCGAAACGCCAAGTTGCGGTAGTCCCACCAACTCCAGCTTTTCGGCGTCTGTTCGAACAGCCGGAAGGCATCGTGCAGACCGAGTGACAGCAACTGCTGAAAGTGCGCGCGTTCTTCCGGCGTGCACAGCACCTGGCCGGCCCAGGCGACGGGGTCATACACATCGCGATCTTCGGGTGCGATATTGAAGTCGCCCACCAGCACCAGTCGACGATGACTTTGCAACTCCTGTTGCAGCCATGCCTGCAGCCCGGCCAGCCACGCCAACTTGTACTGGAACTTATCACTGTCCGGCGACTGGCCATTCGGGATGTAGGCACCGATCAAGCGCACACCTTGCAGCGTCGCGGTGATCACACGGGCCTGTTCGTCGGCATGCCCGGGAATGTTCTTCACAACCGCGTCGACCGGCTCGCGCGTCAGCAGCGCAACGCCGTTGTAGGTTTTCTGCCCGAACCACTGCGAGTGGTAGCCGATGGCTGCCAGCTCAGCATGCGGAAACTTGTCATCGGTGAGCTTGGTTTCCTGCAGGCACAGCGCGTCGGGCTGATGCGACGACAGCCAGTCGAGCACCTGAGGCAATCGAACAGCGAGAGAGTTGACGTTCCAGGTGGCGAGTTTCAAGGCATCCCCGATGTGTCGCCCGGGCGGCGAGGCAGCGGGATTGTGCCTCTTACCCTGCGGGGCACTGACGTCAGCGCCGCAGCACGGATTTCGATCGAGATCCGAGACCCAGGTTGGCGGCAATGAGCCCTGCGGTCAGCGTCGCCAGCCAGGAAAAATAGACCCAGAGCAGAAAGACAGGAAGCACAGCGAATGCGCCATAGACGGCCTTGTAGGTCGGAAGCGTGAGGACATACGTCGCGAATGCGTGCTTGCCCAGCTCGAGCGCCACGCTGGCAATCAAGCCTCCGGCCATCGCATCACGCCAGCGCACCTTGGCGCTGGGCAGGTAACGGAAAAGGCTCGTCAGGCCGGCCCAGTTCAGCGCGGCCGGGCCCAGTCCCAGCAGGAAGGCTGCCGAGTTGGGCACCGGCCCCAAGACACCCAGCGACAGCCCGATCAGATAGGACGATGCCCACAGACTGGCCCCCAGCGCTGGCGGCGCGACGAGGAGCAACAGGACGTACAGGCCCACGCGCCTGAGCAGCGGGCGCGTGCGCTTGACGTTCCAGATCTGGTTCAAGGCGCTCTCCACCGTCAACAGCAGCGCCACGGCCGTGACCATGAGTGAGAGCAAGCCGATCCAGGTGAGCTCGCTTGCGTTGGCGGAAAACTGGTTCAGATACCTGATGACGGTGCGCGCGATGTCTGCTGGTAGCAGGCTCCTCAGAAAGTCCGGTTCAAGGCGACTGAACATCGGAAACCTGGTGAACAGGGCAAAGCTCACCGCAAGGAACGGCACGATGGACAGCAATGTCGTGAACGTCAGACTGCCTGCGATCTGGAGCAAGCGCTCCTGCCGGGCGCGACGAATCGTGAGAGTCAGGCTGAACACGTGGTCAAGGGGTGTGCAGGCAGCTGGGGCGGCTGCCTGCGGTCACAGGGAAGCGGACTGCCGATCATCGGCCATGACACGGCATGCCGCTTGATGCGGCCCGGGCGGTCGCGCGGCGACCTCGTACAAGGTCTCGCTATTTGTCGGGCTCGCTCGTGTGCAAGGGCACAGACGCTGGTGGCTTGCCTCCCGGACCTGGCACCAGCTGTGCCCTGAGCTTGGCATCAAGGCCGGGCGTGGCACGCATGTCGGTGTCGACCTGACCAGCGTCGATATCGCGCTTGGCCTGTGCGATCACGGGATCGGGGACCGCCGCCGTCGTTCGCGCCAAACGAGCGGGCGTGGGAAGCTGCTTCCCGATCGAGCGTTTCGAGCGAGTGCTCACAGGAAAGACGTCCATGACATGACTTGCGGAGCGCGCTCTTGCTCCGGATCGTCGGGGTTGGATGGAG
>CANHOE010000283.1 GCA_947462175.1 Burkholderiales bacterium
GCCACCAGATCGCCGCGAACCGACGACGGGGCGGCCGTTCCGCCGCTGCTTGCGATGAGCGAGACGCCACGTTGCCCTTCAGGCCAACGGAACTCGACCGCCTTGCCATCGATCAGTTCGCCGCTGTCGTACAGCTTGGCTTGGAACGAACCGCTGTCGAAGAGTTGCAAGCGCATCGTGGCACCACCCGTCGCATGGGCGGTCAGCCGATAAAGAGCGCCAGGTCTCGGCTGCGCCCAGGTCACAGGGTGCAGAACATTGCCCAGGTTGTTGGACTGCGTCACCTTGCCGTTGCCTGGAGGAAAACTAACGGCCTGTGCATGTGTGTCGAACACACCCGGCCCTCGTTCGCCATTCATCAACTTCCAGGGTCCGCGCATCGACAACAGGTTGAGCCGCTGCTCCATCTGCATGGGGGCACCATTGCCGTCGAGCCAGCCGTCCACTTTGACGACTTGCCGCAATGCGGCACGCATGCGGTCGAGTTCGCGCGCGGCGTCGTTGTTCCACCCGCCCTTATGAATATTCAGGTGGGTACCGTTCTCCACGTAAATGGCAAAAGGGGTGCCCTCATTCCGATCGACCACATACGCGCCGAACACCTTGAGTGTCTCGGCCACCTTGCGCAGCCGCTCGTCCTGGATGCGGGTGGTGTCGTACTCGGGCGGCAGCATCAGCAGCGCACCTTCCGGTATGCGTCCGGTGTTCTTCTCGAAGCCTCGGTCAGCCGACGTGGCCGGGAAAACATAGGGTGGGTTGGCAGACAGACCGTTGAAGGTCAATGACACGGCCAAGGCGTGGCGAAACAGCTTGTCGCCATCGCTTGCCTCATGGGTTCGGATAACACCCCCCATGGTCGGCACCGCTGCGGCGCGCGCGCCCTGGAAGTAGTGGCCCGGCTCGCCCCATCCACGCCCGTCGAGGCGCGTCCACGCATATTGACCCGTGCGCCACTTGCCATCGATGAAGCGCAGCTCGAAAAAGGAATGCACCACGCCGCTGATCGGGTCGACGATGTCAGCGTGCCCATCGGATCCACTGGCCGGAATGACGCCCGCAGGCCATCGTGGGATCACGATGCTGTCGTGCACCGCTTCAGCATCAGGATCCCAGACACCGGGCCGACCGGGCAGTGGATAAACCGCCATCGGCTTGTCGCTGGCAGCGGCGAGAAAAATACCGGTTGACCAAGTGCCTTCGATCAAACCAGGGAAATACGTTGACCGCGGGATCTCGAAATCACCAAGCACAGGACCGACAGGACGAGCGTTCCAGGGCGACTGTGCAGAGAACGGACGCAACGGCGTACCGAAAGTCTCAGCTGCTGCCGATACCAGTGGTGGCGAGGCCAGCGCGAAGGTCGTCGCCAGCAGTGCTGGTGCAAGAAGGCGAGCTAGTGGGACGCGCGCTCGGTGCATGGAAGGGACCCTCATCCGTGACTGGGTTCAGCGTTGCGTGCTTGGCGCTCACCATAACAACGCGCCCATCGCGTGAAACGCCGCTCGAAGTAGAAAGTCGACAGGTGTGCCAACAACAGCACCACTGCCAGCAACAGCGGTCGCTTGGCGTACTTTTCCAATAGGTCACCACTGCCGAGCCAGGTGGCTGCCAACGGCGCATGCAGGATGTAGACCGCGAATGAGACGGCCGCCAGCCAGGACCAGCGGGCATGCGACAGCCAGCGCGACGGGCTGGCGGCCGGTTGGCACAACAGCGACCCGACCCAGGCCGCCGCCAGATAGGAGCGAAAGTAGTTCAGTGGATTACCTCCCTCGGGAAGCGCGCAGGCCAAGTAAAGCAGCGGCGGCAGCACCCAGGGCCAAGGCGGTGCGGCCAGGAAGCCGCGCACCCGTTCGCGCGCCGGACCGTTCAGCAGCAGTACCAGCACGGCACCAGCCAGGATGTCATCGGCACGCACCCATGTAACGCTGCCGTTGACCGCACTCTGACTAATGCGATACGTGGTGTCCAAAAGCAGCAGTGCGGGGATGACGAGCGAGGTCCAGCGTGGCTGCAGGCACAGCAGCAGCGCGGCGATTGCATAGAACTGCAACTCAACACACAGGCTCCAGTAATGTTCGAGCGGATGGGTCAGTTGCTGCGGTGGCAGGTTGGCATAGAACAGGAGGTGTGCGATCAAGCGGGGCGGATCGAAGGCCCAAACCAGGCCAACGATCAAGGCAATCAACCATGACAGCGGCAGCACGCGGGCAAGCCGGTGCGCGATGAAAACGCGAGGGCTTACGCGCTTAAGCAACTGCCCCGCAATCAGGTACCCCGACAGCACGAAGAACAGGGCCATGCCGAATTCCCCAATGGCCTGATTGGAGCCTGGGCGGATCGCATTCAACGGCAGCCAATGAGACATCAGCACGAAGACGATGCTGAACGCGCGCACGCCGTCCAGAACCGGCTCCCGGTGGGATTGCTGCACGGGCGAATCCGTACGGTCCGGCATCAACGCGGCCGGCCGTAGATACGTCTTGCTGCGAATTGAGACGGGCTGCCAGTTGCCTCCGTCGGAGGTGGCGACAAGGCAGTGGGCGCTCTGACAGCGAGGCTGCACACGGCGCCAACAGCAAACCAGAAGTACCAGTTGAATACGAGGTAGGCCAGCATGTTGTCCGAAAACGAGATCAACACGTAGCTCAAGACAAGGGCGCCGGCCACCACCGCCAAGGTGCGGTCGGCCATGCGGACGCGCAAGACCAAGGCCACGCTGCGCCAGAACATCAGCAAGTAGGTGCAGACGCCAAGCACACCGACCTCGAAGAACAACTGCACTGGCACGCTGTGCGCGCCGACCTGGCGACCCCCAGACAGCGTAAAGAAAAGGGGCGACTTGAAAACGAACGCGCCCGAGCCATAGCCGAACACGTATTGCTTGACGCCCATCCAGTTCAGGGCATCGGACCACAACTCCTGGCGCCAGGCGAACGAGTTGAGGCGGGCGTACTGCACCGCCTCGTTCCCCTGGTTCAAAGCCAGCACCCGATCGCGAACCTCGGGCACCAGCATCGCCGCCACCCCCACCAGCACCAGGTAGAGCAGAAAGCGGCGTTCGACGAACAGCCCGTAAAGAAAGAAAAGCGCCGCCGCAGAGACCCATGCGCTGCGGGTCTTCGTGGCGAACAACATCACCAGCAGCACCAGCATGTAGCCCACGACGCCGGCCTGGGCCACCCAACCCGTAGTCGAGCCCTTGCGGCGCCAGAGGTACAACAGGATGCCCATCACCAGCACCACGTAGAACGCCAGCAGGTTCGGGTGCCCAAATGGACCGGCGTAGCGGTTCGACACGGCGGACACATCGTCCAGCAAACCTGAAGTTTTACCCAGCGCCATACAAACCAGCGTGTACACCGCCACCGGGAAAGATGACAAGACGATGAGTTTCAGCATGCGCCGCATCGATTCCCAATCGTCGACCAGGTAGAAGGCAAGCAGAAAGACCGCCATCGTGGCGAGCTGGCCCAGGAACAGACGAAGGCTAGGCAGCAAGTCGGGCGAATAACCCAGGCCGATGAACTGCAACGTCATGTAGGGCAACCAAACCATCCAGGCCAGGCGTGGCACTCGCTTTGGGTCGCCTGCTATGAGCAACCCAGCCAGCAGGATGATCGCCAGGTTCACCATGCCACCCAGGCCACCGATGCTGGCGAACTTGGCCTCATTGAACACGGGCTCCAACACTGCGCGGGTCAGCAGGATCGCCAGCACCAGCGTCTTCGGGCTGATGACGAAGGTGAATCCAATGACCAGCGCCAACGGCAGCCCGATGAAGAACACCGGCTTGACAGCAGCTGCATCACCGATGAAAACGCACATCACGCC
>CANHOE010000284.1 GCA_947462175.1 Burkholderiales bacterium
AGATCGCCCACCGCGCCGTCCGTGTGCCCGGCTTGAGCAACACCTCGCTCCATGGATCGAGCGCGCGTCGTGGCGCCTCTGGCCAAGCTGGCTACCCGTCGATTTGTCACAAAACCAAAGTAATCTGCCAAAGTGTTTCCAAATGCTCAAACCATGAAATCATCGACTTTCGCTGGCGGGCAGCAGTGAGCTTTTGCAGCCGGATGCGAAACCTTGCCGGGCCCGGATTGATCCTGGCGATGGCCCTGTTCGTTCTGGCCTGGCCCGCCCGTGCGGCGCTGATCGAACTGACTGACGGCAGCGTCATCCGCGGCGAGATCTCCGGGGCGACCGATGGTTCATGCGTCATCCGCAGGGGCAATAGTGCCCCGGTTGTCGTGAAGTGCGGCGAGATCTCCCGGATCGAGGCAACCGGCTTGCCGGCGACTGCAGCGCAGCTGACGCCTTTGCGTTTGGCAGGATCGAACACGGTCGGAGCAAAGCTGATGCCGGCCTTGCTCACCGACTACCTTCAAGCGCGCGGAGCCACCCAAACCGCAGATGCTCAGCCTTCTCAAGAAGTCGACGTCAGCGTCATCACGCCGCGTCCGCAAGTCCCGGGACTGTGGCCCTGGGTGGAGATACGTGCGCACGGCACGTCGACAGGATTTCAGGGCCTTGCTGCGCTCGCGCATGTGTCACCTGCCAGCACAGCAAAAGCCAACCCGGGACGGCCTGGCGCTGCCCCCGCGGCAGCTCCTGTCGACGACAACGTGCTGGAAGCAACGCCATCCGTGGCCAACCTTTGGCGGGACATTGGCGGCGGCAACCTGAGCGAGGACGCGGCACCGACAACCGCGCAGCCCGCAGGAGTGAAAAAGCCCGCGAGCGAAATGACGGCACTGCGACGTTTCGCCAAAGGCCAAGCGCCGGCGGACATCGCCATGGCGTCGCGCCGTGTGACGCCGGTTGAAGTCTCGATGCTGCAGCAGTTCGGCACACTCGACAGCCCTGCCAACGAACACGTCATCGCACTCGACGGCCTGGCCATCTTGGTGAGCAAGGCAAACCGCGTCGATGCGCTCTCGATCGAACAGATCATGGGCATCTACACCGGAAAGATCACTGACTGGAGTCAGGTCGGCGGCACACCGGGCCCGATCTATCCGGTGGCGCGAAACGAGGGTTCCGGCACAGCGGACACCTTCTCGAATCTCGTACTCAGTGCCACGCCGATGTCCCTCAATGTGAAGCGCATCGAGGACAGCCGTGAACTCGCCGAGTTTGTCGCAGCAATGCCCAACTCGATTGGTTTCGTCGGCATGTCTTATGTTGGCAATGCGAAGGCCGTGAGCATCCGGGAATGCGGCCTGACCTATCCACCGACAACCTTCAACGCCAAGACCGAGGAGTACCCGCTCGCCCGGCGTCTGTACCTCTACACCCCGACCCGGCAACCGGCAGCGGTACAGGACTTCCTCGCCTACACCAACTCGAAAGTGGCGCAGGACGTCGTCGCGCGCAACGGTTTTGTTGACCTGGCCATCGAACCCGACACGCGTGGCGAGCAACGCAGACTGAGAACACTGGGGTTCGATGACAAAGTGCCCAGGAACCGTGACGACACCCTGTATGCAGGCTTGCTGAAGGCCGGTGCCCGCCTCTCGGTGACCTTGCGTTTTCGCACCAACAGTTCGGAAATCGACAAGTTCGATCTGGACAGCCGTGCGATCCATGATCTGGAACGCATCCGCGAGTACCTGTTCCTGAACGACGGGCGCAAGCGCCGCATCGTGCTGGCCGGATTCTCAGATTCGCTGGGCAGCCCGGACCTCAACCGCTCCCTGAGCCTGAGCCGCGCTCAGACGGTCGCAGCGAAACTGAAGGATCTCCCCATCGCCGGAGTCCTCGGGCTGGGCCCGCAGTTCCCAGTGGCATGTGAAGGCAGCGCGGAAGGACGGGCGCGCAACCGCCGTGTGGAGATCTGGCTGGCCGATTGACGGATGGCCCCTGGTCGTCTGGTTTGGAAACCAACCACCCACAGCATCGCTGGGCGTCGTCAGGGCACCGCTTCGGGCATGCCGCATTGGTTGCGTGGATCACTTGCAGTCGAAATCAGGAGGGCCTCGCGCGCTCGACGCTCAAGCAAAGCACGTTTACTGCTTTACGGGTTCGGCACGGCGTGATGGGTGCACGCGGCGACGAGAACGTCGAGGTGGTCTCGGTGTGTGCAACTTTCGCAGATCGAAAGGGAAAAAGCTTCCTTGTGCGCGAGCCGTCCGTGCCGATACTCACCTGATGAATCTCAGGGGCAGGAGGTTTTCCGACATGAGTGGGTTATCAACTCGGCCGCCGCACGACGGCCTGGGCTTGGCGGCGGCCATCGACATCCTGCCGGCAGAACTGGTGGGGCTGGGCGTCGAGGTCGGCCACTGGGCGCTGGCCACGAATCCCGTGTCCAGCTTGCCGCACCTGACCTACGCGCGCGATCTCGACGCGCTGCAGTGCCGTGTCGGCGCCACCCGCACCGACCGCGTGCATTGGCGCCACGGCCAGACTCGGGCTGATGCGGCGCGCACCTGGAGGGAGCCGCGTGACGAACACGCCCACAGTGAGCCCGAGGTGCGCGTCGTGGTTCGGGGCCAGATCGATTTTCGGGTGCGCGTTCCTGGGGGTGACGATGTCGCTCACATCCTCTGCGGCCCAGGGACCTGGATCGTCCTGCCAGCCGGGGTATTGCACGCCTGCCGGCCAACGTCAGCCTCAGCCGTCGAGATGCTTCGGCTGTTCCAGCCAGCACGCGATGCGATGCCCGGCACTGTTTCGTCCCTCCAACACCCGCCGTTGCCCGAACGCGTCGGGCGCTCGCTGCCGCGGCCCTGGCGCTTCGCAGCCTGAAGGGCTGTGGCAGCCGGCGCGATTCACCCCGGAGCAGAGGACTGGGGAACCGGTGACTTCACCTTCTTTGGATGATGCTTTTTCACCTTTGGTTGCGTCGGCTCCACATGCATCGGCTTGCGATGCTTTGCTTTCACAAGCGCCGGACTTGAAGCAGCGTCGGCTGGCGGGGCCACACCAGCGTCGAGCGTCTGCGCGCACGCGAAGCTCGCGGCCATGAACAGCAAGGCGGCAGTCAGTAGAGGCTTCTTCATGGGGGTGATGGTGTGGTTGCGATCCGGGGTCCACGTGCCGACAGCCACGCCTGCCTCACAGCCCCGCTCAGTCGCCGATGTGCTTCTGGAACACCAGCCCAGCGTGCTCGCGCAGCGCATGGAACTTGATCTTCGGCCAGTTGGCCTCGATCGCACGCAGCTCGGGTGCGTACTCGACCAGGACCGTGGGCGCATTGACGGCGTCATAGGCCACGCGGTGTGAGTTGCCATCGATGAAGCGCTTGAGCTCGCGCTCGTCGGCGGCGGCACCATCGCCGGTTTCGCAGGTCACCCAGCGCGCCACCTGGAAGCGGCTGGGCATGATGCGCGCCTTGCAGCCGTATTCGTGCTCCAGCCGGTGGGCCACCACCTCGAATTGCAGTTGCCCGACCGCTCCCAGCAGCAGCACCGTGCCACCCACCGGGCGAAAGACCTGGATCGCGCCTTCCTCCCCGAGCTGCGTCAACCCGGCCTTCAGCTGCTTGGTCTTCAGCGGATCGGCCACCTCCACCGAGCGGAACATCTCGGGCGCGAAGAACGGCAGGCCGGTGAACTGCAAGGCCTCGCCTTCGGTCAGCGTGTCGCCGAGCTGCAGCACGCCGTGGTTCGGGATGCCGATGATGTCGCCGGCATAGGCTTCGTCGAGCAGCTCGCGGCGCTGGCTCAGGAATGACACCACGGTGTTGGGCCGCAG
>CANHOE010000285.1 GCA_947462175.1 Burkholderiales bacterium
GAGCGGAACACCTCGTCAATGCTGCTACAGGGCACCTTGACGATCGACGAGCCGAAAAACCCGAGCGCTGCCGCCTCGCTGAAGGTGCCCGCCGGGCCCAGGTAGGCCACCCGTGTCGGCGTTTCCAGCGCTCGGCATGCCGACATGATTTCGCGCCAGATCGGTGCGACGCTGTCCGAGGCCAGCGGCCCACGATTGCTGGCTTTCAATCCATCAATCACCTGGGCCTCGCGCTCCGGCCGAAAAGCCACCGAGCCTTCCTTCTTCTTGACCTCACCGACCTGCAGCGCCAGCGCCGCGCGCTTATTCAGCAAGGCCAGCAGTTCCAGATCGAGCGTGTCGATCTGCGCGCGCAGTGACAGCAGTTCAGGGTGGGGTGGTGTCGTAGGCTCAGACATGGTTCGATTCGAACGCATGCATGTGTCGGACCAGCGCTTGCACGCCTTCGATCGGCATCGCGTTGTACAGGCTGGCGCGCAGGCCACCGACCGACTTGTGCCCCTTGAGCTGCAACAGGCCGGCTTCGCGCGCCTGCGACAGAAAGGTCTCGGTCAGCGATTCATCGGTCAGGAAGAAGGGGACGTTCATCCGGGAACGGCAACTCGGATCGACGTTGTTGCGGTAGAGCGCCGAGCTGTCGATGCAGTCGTACAACAGCTTGGCTTTCGCGATGTTGCGTGCCTCGATGGCCGCCAAGCCGGACAACCCAGACTCGGTCTGGCGCTTGAGCCACTGAAAGGTCAGGCCGGCGATGTAGATCGCATAGGTCGGTGGTGTGTTGAACATCGACCCCTGATCGGCAACCGTCCGGTAGTCGAACACCGACGGGCAGATGGGCAGGGCGTGGCCGAGCAGATCGTCGCGCACGAACACCAATGTCAAGCCGGCCGGGCCGATGTTCTTCTGCGCGCCGGCATAAGCGAGGCCGACACGGCTCCAATCGATCGGGCGCGAGGCGATGTGCGACGAGCAGTCGATCACCAGCGGGGCGTCGCTACCCAGCGTGCGCAGGTCAGGCAATTCCTGGAATTCGATGCCATCGATGGTTTCGTTGCTACACAGGTGCACATACGAGGCGCTTTTGCTCAACTGCCATGAAGATGGCGAGGGCAGACGCACTGGGCGCTCGCCCCCGAGCCGTGCGGCGATGTGGGCTTCTCCGTAGCGCCGAGCTTCCGCCTGCGATTTGATGGACCACGAGCCGGTGAGCACGAAATCGGCGGTGTGGCTGTTCGAACGGCCGATCAGGTTCATCGGCACGATCGCGTTTTGACCCAGGCCACCGCCTTGCATGAACAGGATGCGAAAAGATGCCGGCACCGCCAGCAACTCGCGCAGATCACGCTCTGCCTGTTCGCAGATCGACATGAAGTCGCGTCCGCGGTGGCTCATCTCCATCACGCTGACACCGCTGCCGTGCCAATCCAGCATTTCTGTAGCAGCCTGCTCCAGAACCTCCAGCGGAAGTGCTGCCGGACCGGCCGAAAAGTTGAACGGTCGGGCCATGGACGGTTTACTTGCCGGTCGCTTTCGCTGGCGCGCTGGTCGAAGCTGCGCCACTCGAGGGGTTGCCAATCGCCGTGGTCAGCGTCGTACGCACCTTTTGCTGCAGGGCCTGGAATTTCGGATCGAGCACCGGCGATGTGTCAGTGGCCAGCTTCTGCATGAAGGCCGTCTGGATATCGGGCAGCAACTGCTGGAACTTCTTGTTGACCGGGGATTCGGTCCAGGCGATGAACTGCCTCAGTTCGTCTTCGGTGAATTTTTCTTCCAGCCCGCTGCCGAAGGTCGTTGGCACCAGTTTGGCCGTGCGATCACGCAGCAGGGTGGAAGACTCGTCGACGAATTTCTTCACGTCGGCTTCGATCTGTTTTCCGGTGGCTTCGCGCTTGTCGGCCGGTACCTGGGTCTGCAGTGCCTGGCCTGCCGCCTGCATCAGCTGAATTGCCGGCCGCTCCACGATGCTGCGCGACAGCCCGTCGAAATTGGCTTGCTGCAGCTGCAGCAACTTCTTGACGAGCTCCTTCTTCGCAGGGGAAGTCGGCGCGGGGGGCGGGGCCGATGCTGCGGTCTGCGCGTGTGCGTGGACGGCGATGCAAAGGGCGGTGAGTACGAGGATTCGTTTCATCATGGGGTCTCGGTGGGGGGCGAACCGTTGACTTCGCTGGTTGGAGTGTCGGTGGTGGCGTCTGACGCGCCTTCAGCTTGGACGTCGTTCTCGACGATGCGCTGCAGACCGCTCAAGCTCGATCCGGGGTCCAGCGCAATCAAAGTCACACCCTGCGTGGCGCGACCCAATTCGCGGATCTCCGACACGCGGGTTCGCACCAGCACACCCTTGTCGGTGATGAGCATGATTTCATCGTCCGGCCGCACCAATGTGGCCGCGACCACCTTTCCGTTGCGATCACTCTGTTGGATCGCGATCATGCCCTTGGTGCCTCGGCCGTGGCGGGTGTACTCAACGATGCTGGTGCGCTTGCCGTAGCCGTTTTCGGTGGCAGTCAAAACGCTTTGGGTCTCGTCTTCGGCGACCAGCATGGCGATGACGCTGTGCGCTTCATCGAGCATCATGCCGCGCACACCGCGTGTGTTGCGGCCCATCGGACGCACATCGTTCTCATCGAAGCGAACGGCCTTGCCGGCGTCGCTGAACAGCATCACGTCGTGCTGGCCGTCGGTGATGGCAGCGCCGATGAGGAAGTCGCCTTCATCCAGATCCACCGCAATGATCCCGGCCTTGCGCGGGTTGCTGAATTCATCGAGCGAGGTCTTCTTCACGGTGCCCTTGGCCGTCGCCATGAACACGAAGCGCTCCGCGGGGAAAGTGCGCGCCTCGCCGGTCAGCGGCAACACCACGTTCACCTTCTCGCCTGGCAACAGCGGGAACATGTTCACGATCGGTTTCCCGCGCGAGTTGCGCGAACCTTGCGGCACCTCCCAAACCTTGAGCCAGTAGACGCGGCCCTTGTTGGTGAAGCACAGGATGTAGTCGTGCGTGTTCGCGATGAACAACTGCTCGATCCAGTCGTCTTCCTTGGTCTGTGTGGCCTGCTTGCCACGGCCGCCGCGCCGTTGTGCGCTGTACTCGGCCAGCGGCTGACTCTTGAAGTAGCCGGTGTGGCTGAGCGTGACCACCATGTCGGTCGGAGTGATCAGGTCCTCGGTGCCAAGATCCTGCGCGTTGTGCTCGATATGGCTGCGGCGCGCACCAACCTTGGTCTGACCGAACTCGTGCTTGATCGCGGCCAGCTCGTCGCCAATGATTGAAGTGACCCGTTCGGGCGTCGACAGGATGTTCAGCAGGTCGGCGATGGTCGTCATCACCTCCTTGTATTCGCTGATGATCTTGTCCTGCTCCAGTCCGGTCAGCCGCTGCAGGCGCATCTGCAGGATTTCTCCTGCCTGATCTTCGCTCAGGCGATACAGGCCATCGGCTTGCAGTCCGAAGCTCTTGGGCAAACCTTCGGGTCGGAACGCATCACGGCCGCCAGGCGTTTCGCCCTCGGCGCGGGCGAGCATTTCGCGCACCATGGCCGAATCCCAGCTCTTGCTCATCAGCGCCGCCTTGGCGACGGGCGGCGTGGGCGAGGCCTTGATGGTCTCGATGAACTCGTCGATGTTGGCCAGCGCCACAGCCAGACCTTCAAGCACATGGCCGCGCTCGCGGGCTTTGCGCAATTCGAACACCGTGCGGCGCGTGACCACTTCGCGGCGATGCTCGAGGAAGACCTCGATCAGGTCCTTGAGATTGCAAAGCTTCGGCTGGTTGTCGACCAGCGCCACCATATTGATACCGAAGGTGTCCTGCAACTGC
>CANHOE010000286.1 GCA_947462175.1 Burkholderiales bacterium
ACCACGCTGGACAACCAGAAGTCGACAGGCCTGTCATCGTTTGCACAACCGACCGGGTCGACGATCGTCAAAGTAATCCGAAGGGATCAGTCTGTTCGGACTATTTCAGCAAGGCCAGGACGCGCTTGAAGCACTGATGCCTGCTGCTTCGCAGCCACTCGAAAGCGACCATCTCGACGCTGACAATCTCGGCGCCTGCCTGCCGGAGTCTTTGCATCGCGAGCTCATGGTTCTCTGCGGTACGAGAGCCGCAGGCTTGCGAAATGACATACACATTCAGCTCCGCCGCCAGCAGGCCCAGCACGGTCTGCAGCAGGCAGACATGGGCCTCGCAGCCGGCAATGACGACTTCGCGCGGCGCTTTGGCGCTGTCGAGGGCAAGCAGCTCGAGCAACCCCGCGGCGCAGGCATCGAAGTGCGTTTTGGACAAGGTCGCATCGCAGCGCTGCCTGATGGCTTCGTCGTTTGGCCCCAGGCCCTCCGGGTATTGCTCGGTACCGAAGATGGGGATGCCGAGTTCGCGGGCAACCTCTGCGATGCGCACTGCGTGCGCGAGGACGTCGGCACCGTTGTGGATGGCCGGCATCAGGCGCTGCTGGTAGTCCACCAGCACCAGAACCGAGCTCGCTGGGTCGATCAGCTTCAACCTGTTGCACCGCGTTGCGCAGAGGCTGTCTCCGCAGGTTTGGAAGCCCGTGCGATCAGTGCGTCGAGGTAGCGATCGAACAGCGCCTGGGATTGCTGCCTGAACATGCGAATGCGGCCGGTGTGGCTCAGCAGCAGCAGACCCACGATGTGCGCAAACAGCGCGGTCACTTCTGCCTGCGCATCGTCGTCGTCGAGGCCGAGCGCAGCAAGGGCCTGCTGTATCGGTGTCAGTGCATCCCGCAGTCGGGCATTGAGTTGCTCGTTCAAGGCAGGCGTCAGACCGCGCGGCTGCATGCCGTGGAAAAGATAGAAGCCCAGGTCCAGGTCGCGCGGGCTCTCGCGGTAGAACTCGAAGAACGCCGTCGCCTTGGCGCGCAAGGTGCGCTGCGCCTGTCGCAAGCGCGCTGTCTCGCCGTGACTGGAAGCTGATCGGCGCTCGGTCGCTGCGTCAGCAGCACCGACCAATGCATTGAGCCGTTCAAGCGACTCGCCCAGCAATGCGCCGTAGACCTCCTCCTTGCTCGAGAAATAGCTGTAGATGGCCCCGGGTGTGTAACCGGCGCGCTTGGCGATTTCTCGCAGGCTCGCGCCTTCGAGGCCGAGTTCCAGAAAGGCCGACCGGGCCGCCGCCAGCACGAGTGCGCGGCGCACGTCGGTCACGGCCCGCTGACGTTCGATGCGCACCTTTGTTTCGACCGAAGCGTGGGGCGCTTGAATCACGACTTTGCGGGTCCGGGGCATGAGGAAATTCTAACTAGCGACAATGAATTGAACGGTGTTCAAATAGCGGCGTGATGACGCGAGGACAGCCCTGATGAACGCCGCTCAGCCCGAACTCCCCGAGAGGGGTCTGCCGCCGGTGTCGACCGCGCACCTGATGAGCGCTGCCGATTACCGCGATTCGCTGCGCCGCTATCGGCCCGTGGTTTACGTCGACGGACAATTGATTGATTCGGTGGCCGATGCGCCCAGTCTGCAGCCAGGTGTCAACGCTCTGGGCGTCACCTACGACTTCGCGCACGACGCAGGCATGGCGCCGCTGATGACGGCGGTGCAGAGCACCACCTCAGGCAAGCGCGTCAGTCGCATGCTGCACATCAACGAATCTGCCGGCGACCTGCTCAACAAGCTGGAAGCGGTGCGGCTGCTGTGCCAGGAAACCGGCTGCGCGCAGCGCTATCTGGCACACGACGCGCTGAATGCGATCGGGCAGATCAGCGCGCGCATCGACGATGCCCGTGGCAGCACAGAGCAGCGTGCCCGCTTTGCCGCCTACCTGCAGCGTGTGCAGGACGAAGACCTGTCGCTCGGCATCGCCATGACCGATGCCAAGGGTGACCGCTCTCGCAAGCCGCACCAGCAGGCGAACCCCGACACCTACGTCCACATCGTCGAGCGCAATGCCAAGGGCATCGTGATCTCCGGCACGAAGGCGATCGTCACTGGCGCGCCGTACATGCATGAGTTCCTGGTCATGCCCGGGCGCAACATGAGCGAAGAGGATGCGGCCTTTGCAGTTTGCTGCGCGGTGCCGGTCGACGCCAAAGGCATCACCATCGTCGCGCGCCCTGCCGGCCGGCCGGGTGACAAGGTCGAGCACGGCGCGCCGTTGTTCTCGCGCCGCTACGGCCAGTCGACTGGCGTGGTTATCTTTGACAAGGTCTTCGTGCCGTGGGAACGGGTGTTCTTCGCCGACGAGTGGGAACACTCGGGCACGCTGACCTACCACTACGCGACCCACCACCGCCACAGCTGCATCGCAGCACGCGCCGGCTTCGGCGACCTGCTGATCGGAGCAGGCGCGCTGATGTGCGAAGCCAACGGCTTCGACCCCGGTGAGACGTCAAGCCTGCGCGAGCCGATGGTCGAGCTGATCAAGATCACCGAAGGCTTTTTCGCCTGCGGCGTCGCCGCCAGCGTTTACGGCGCACGCGACGAGCACAGCGGCAGCTTCATGCCCGAGCCGGTTTTCAGCAACATCGGCAAGCTGCTGCTGTCCACGCAGATCTACGACATGCATCGGCTGGCGCATGAAGTGTCCGGCGGCCTGATCGTCGCCCTCCCCGGCCCCGACGAAGACCACAACCCGGCCACCGCCGCCACGCTGGCGGAGGTGCTGCGCGCCAACCCGGCCGTGCCGTACGACAAGCGCATCGAAGTCGCGCGCTTCGTCGAAGACCTGACCGCGTCCTACCAGGGCGGCTGGTACTCTGTGATCAGCCTGCATGGTGGCGGCTCGCCGGCTGCGATGAAAAAGGAAATCTGGCGCCACTACCCGGTGGGCAACAAGGTCGAGCTGGTCGAACGCTTGCTGGACCGTGGTGTACTGCACGACGAAACACGCGCCATCACCAAGAACCGTCAGCCGGGCCGCTGTTGCGACACCGGCTGCACAGTACCGGGTCAGGCGGTGATGGTGCCGCTGCCCGCTTTACCGAGCTCGAAAGCCTCTTGATGAGTCACCTTTTCTCTCCCTGGCAACTGGACGCGCTGCGCCTGGCCAATCGCATCGTCATCGCACCGATGTGCCAGTACTCGGCGACCGATGGCACGCCCGGCGACTGGCACATGATCCACTTGGGGCACCTGGCACTGTCGGGCGCCGGGCTGCTGATCCTCGAAGCCACTGCGGTATCGCCAGAGGGCCGCATCTCGTCGCAGGACCTGGGGCTGTATTCCGACGCCAACGAGGCCAGCCTGGCACGCGTGCTGGCGGCCATTCGCGCCCATTCGCCGATTGCGGTGGCGGTGCAGATCGCCCATGCGGGTCGCAAGGCGTCAAGCCGCGCGCCATGGGCAGGCGGCACGCAGATCCGGCCTGACGAGGCCGACGGCTGGCAAACGGTATCGGCCTCGAACCTGCCGCATTCAGATGGCGAGGTGCCGCCAGTGGCGCTCGACCGCGCCGCCCTCGCCAAGGTCCGCGACGACTTCGTGGCGACGGCCCGTCGCGCCGCACGACTGGGCTTCGACGGCATCGAGCTCCACGCCGCGCATGGCTACCTGTTGCACCAGTTCCTGTCGCCGCTGTCTAACCAGCGTACCGACGAGTACGGCGGCAGCCTGGCGAACCGCATCCGTTTTCCACTGGAGGTGTTCGACGCGGTTCGCGCAGCGTTCCCACCCGACAAACCGGTGTGGGTGCGCGCGTCGG
>CANHOE010000287.1 GCA_947462175.1 Burkholderiales bacterium
CACACCCCGTTCCTTGACCAGCCTCACGGCCTCAAGCTTGAACTCCCGGCTGAACTGCCGTCTCGTTCCCATACCCCACCTCCGGTTTCAGATTCCACCTTAACAAGGTGTCCTTGAAACCGGCAGCAGACCAGGCCGGCGAGGTGATTGAAATCACGCGCCACGGCAAGGTGGTGGCCCGCTTGGCCCCGCCCGAGGACGACGCCACGCGCCAGCGTGCCGCGCAGGATGCGGTGGCCCGGCTGCAGGCGGCCAGCCGCGGTGTGAGCCTGGGCACGCTCAAGAGCCGCGACCTGATCCGCGAAGGTCGGCGCTGATGGCGCTGAAGCGCGCGGCAGAGCGCTCGCCGCGCAAGCCGGCCGCCACGCGGCTGGTGGCCCGCGAAAGCCCGCCGGCCTATGTCAGCCCTTCAGTCGCTTTCGTGGTGGATGCGTCCGTCAGCGCCGCCTGGTTCCTGCCCGACGAAGCCACGGACTACACCCGTGCCGCGCTGCACGCCACTGCCACCGGCGCCGTCTGGGTGCCCACGCTGTGGCTGCCGGAGATGGCCAATCTGCTGCACGGCGCTCAGCGTCGCCGGCGCATCACGGCGGCCCAGCGAGCCGAGTTGGCCGCAGCTGCCAATGCCCTTCGCCTGCAGGTGTGCCGCGAGCCGGTGAGCCTGCTGACGCTGGACGCCCTGGCCGCCGATCACACCCTGAGCGCCTACGACGCCTGCTACCTCGAACTGGCCCTGCGCCGGCGCCTGCCCTTGGCCGCGCTGGACAAGGCCCTGCTCGCCGCCATGCAACGTTGCGGCGTACCCGCCGCCGTGCTGCCCACCTGAACGCCCGATGCCCATGCCGGTGAGCGGGTGGGCAGCACGGCCTGCAACGCGATCTGGCTGCGTAGCCGGATGTCACGGCCATCAACACGCTTAAAGCTGCACCGGCCGCCATTCCCCACGCTCGTAGCGCTGCATGCCCGCTGGATCGAAGCGCCAGAGGTGCAGCCAGTCGTTGTCCAGCAATTGCTGGAGGACCGCATGCTTGCCGATCACCGCCTCGATGGCCTGCTGCGGCGCATCGATGACCACGGTGAGGCGCAAGGGCTCATGCACCCAGTGCTCGCCATCGTGCAGCGACTGCTGCGACAGCCCGATGCGCAAGTCGCCCCCGTTGCCCTCGAACACGCCGATGGTGCCGCCCACCACGTTGTGCAGCACCTTGTTGCCGCTGCCCAGCCGCAAGGGGTCGCAGGTGGAGGCGTGGTACTGCCAGTTGATCCAGTGGGTGACGAGCATCGGCGCGGTCATCAGCAGCTCCAGCACGCTGCCGTCGGCGTCCTGGCTGGCGTCGTAGTCGTGCAGGAAGCTACGCCCATCGAGCACCGCGCCCTGGCTGCGCTGACGGGGCGCGATCAGGAAGGCGGCATTGCCCGCCAGGCCCCACTCGGGGCGCGTCTGCGCACCATCGTTGGCGCGACGGCGCAGTTGATCCAGCAACTCGCTGTGCGGTGTGCGGGGGTTCAGGCCCAGCATGGGCGCGCGCTCTCGCCGGACCTGGTCACAGGCCTGCGCGAAGATGGTTTGCATGCGGTCCCAGCGGGTCAGCGCTGACGGTGGCAACAGGTCGAGGTCGAAGCCTTCGATCTCATCGGTGGTGGTGTTGTGCAGGGCCGCCACGAACCAGGTGGCCTCCGGGATGGCCACGCCTTGAGTGGTCAAGCCCTGGCGTACCGCCGGCTCGTTGAGCAGTTGCGCGAGGCTGCGCGCATTGACCTCACCGGTCTGGCCGCAGCAGGCACCGCAATCGAGCGCAGCAGCGTGGGCGTTGTTGGCGCTCTGGCTGCCATGGCCGACCAGCAGCACCAGCGGCGCGAGGTTCTTCTCCAGGCCCATGGCGTGCAGCACGCGTGCCGCCAGCGACACCCTGGTTTCGAGGTCCAGGCCGACAAGCTGTGGTCGGCAGATCGGGCGATAGCGGGTGGGCAGGCCGGCCAGATCGTCTCGCGCCCTGGCTTGCCGGCTGGGCAGCAGCCATTGCCCGAGCTTGCCGAAATAGCCGAACCCCACGGCTTCCACGAATGAAAACGCCGCGCCCGGCCAGCGGCTGGCCGCATGCCACTGGTCGGACAGGGCGAAACGATCACGGCGGGAACGACCGGCGGCGTCCTTCAAGGCCGCACTGGATTCACTGTCGGCCGAGCCCGATGCGGCCACACGATCCATCACTTCCATGGCCGGTGCCAGCAGGCCGGGCAACTGCGGGCGCCTCGCCTGAGTGGCCAGCGGTGTGTAGGCCACGGGCAGACCGAAGAAGCCGGCGAAGCCGACGGTCTGCACCGCGGGCCAGACGGCTTCGAGCGCACGACGCATGGGCTCGCTGCGCACATCGATGCAGAAGGCGGCCTGCACTTCAGCCGCTTGTGGCGCAGTGGCTTCGCCGCCGACGCTCAACAGCCGCTGCGCCAGATCGCGCTGGTAACCCATCTCCAGCGCCACTTGCCAGACCTCGTCGATCAGCAGCGCCTGCTCGGCATCCTTCAACACCGCCGGGGCTTGGCGCCAGGCCTGCTGCAAGGCGGTGAACGCTGGCGTGGAGGCATCGCCATCCTTGCATTCCAGCAGGATCACGCCCCAGGCCAGCCGGATGGCCAGCAGGTCTCGCAGATGAGAATCATCGCGGCCTTCCTGGCGGGCCTGCCAGCCCAGATAGGCACACCAGGAGGCCCAGCCATTGACGGTGAGCAGCACCGCCTCCAGGTAATCGGCCCACACCGCCTGCGGCAGGCCCAGCCGCTTCATCACCCAGCGCTCGGCATCCTGCCGTGTGGCGGGCAGCGCATCGAGCGTGCGGCCCAGATGCGGCACGCCCATCAGCAGTCCGATGCCGTGGTCGTGCGTGAGGGTGTCGCGCCAGAAGGCATAGAGGCCTTGCGTGCGCTCGGGCTGCCAGTCAGCCTGGTGTTCATCGAAGTAAGCGGCACAGGTCTGGCTCACCTGATGGGTGATGGCCTGGCGCCACAACAGTCGGGTGTGGCGCTTCGGGTCGTTGTCGAGCAGGTCGCTCAGCAGTGGGAGTTGCTGCAGTGCCGGTGAGTTGCTCAGCGCTTGCGTGCATTGATCGGCGGTCAAGCCTGCAGCGCCGGCGGCAGCCACCTGACCCAGGCCGAGTTCGAGGTCGACGCGGCTGATCCGGCCCGCTTCCCACGCCTGTTGCTGACTGTCTCGTGGCGGAAAGACATGAATGCCACCGAGCACCGCCATGCGGGCTGCCACCCGGCGCACCGGCATGCCGATGCGCGACCAGTGCGGGTTCACGGCGATGGCGCGATCCAGCGGCCACGCGGGTGCAATGGTCTGGCAAGCCTGGTGGCAGGCGGCCTCGATCTGCGCGTTCAGTGCCGTCTCCTGGGCAGACGCGTCATGGGCATCGGGCCGGCTCGGAAGGTCCGACTGAGCGCTGCGGTTCAACGTTTCCATCATGGTGTTCTCCTGGCTACCGGTTCATCGCGGGGCATCAGCCGCCAGTGCTGCGGCGGGTCTGGGGCCCGATGCCTTGAAGGCTTCGGGGGCCCAGCGGACTGGCCAGAGCTGCAGGGCCAGCCGTGTGTAGACCTCGTCCACATAAAAGCCCGCATAACTCCAGCGCCGCCAGGTGCGCAGGCTGTGCGGCTGCAGTTGCAGCACCACCAGGCAGAGGTAGAGCCCCACCATGCCCAGCAGCGCCACCATCCCGAGTGCGTGATGGGGCACGTCTTGAATGCCGAGCGGCACTGCGTGGGCAAGCAGCGCGGCACCAGAGAGGCCCGCC
>CANHOE010000288.1 GCA_947462175.1 Burkholderiales bacterium
GCTTTCTACGAAGCCCAGGGCAACGGCATGGCGCCAGTTCCGGCAGGCGCGCCTCAGCAGGCTCCAACCCCCCGCGTGGCGGAACTGTTGAAGAAGGCCAATTGCGCGTCGTGCCATGGCGAGAACTTCAACACGCCGATCTCGCCGTCGTATCCGAAAATTGCCGGTCAGCACGCCGATTACCTCTACGTGTCGCTGAAGGCCTACCAGACCGATGGCAACCCGCAGGTCGGCCGCAAAAACCCCATCATGGGTGGCATGGCGCGGCAATACACGCATGCTGAATTGAAGGAGCTGGCGGCCTACATCGGCTCACTGCCCAGCGGGCTGCACACGGTCCCGCAATCACGATTCCGCTGACAGCGGTAGCGATGGCGGCTTCGCTGCTTCGCACCTAGAAAAACCGCCCACCGGGCGGTTTTTTCTTTGATGTAAGTCAAATCGGTTCCGGCAAGCCTACATACCGTCTAAAGGTGCAGGCTGCTGGTGCCGATATGAGCTGACGTGAAAGAAACCAATCTCAAGAGGGTCCCCGTCGATCAGATGCGGCTGGGCATGCACCTGCACGAAATGTGCGGCGCGTGGCTGGACCACCCGTTCTGGAAGACGAAGTTCGTCCTGCGCGATCCGGTGGATCTGTCCAAGCTGCGGGAAAGCAGCATCAAGGAATGCTGGATCGACGTTTCCAAGGGGCTGGATGTCGCCACGGGCATTGACGACATCGAAGTCATCGATTGCCGCGATGACATTGCAACGACGCCACCAGGCGCCGCGGTGGATCTCGATACCGCGACCGACCTGGCCCGCGCCGCTGCGGTCTCGACGACCAAGCCGGTGGAGTTCGCAGAAGAAGCGCGCCGCGCGGCAGCTTTGTGCAATCAGGCCCGCGCTGCAGTGACGTCGCTGTTCGCCGAGGCCCGCATGGGCCGCGTGGTCTACAACGAACAGTGCGCCGAGCTGGTTCACGAGATCACCACCTCGGTCGGGCGCAACCCAAGCGCGCTGATTTCTCTCGCGCGGCTGAAGACCCACGACGACTACAGCTACATGCACTCGGTCGCCGTGGCCGCCTTGATGGCGACGCTTGCCAAGCAACTCAACATGGATGAAACCCAGGTGCGGACGGCTGCGAAGGCCGGCCTGCTGCACGACATGGGCAAGGCGGTGATGCCCCTGCACATCCTGAACAAGCCCGGCAAGCTGACAGACGAAGAGTTTGCGCTGATCAAGACGCACCCGCAGAAGGGTCATGCCTTGCTGATGGCCGGCGAATCGGTCCACGACGTTGAGCTCGATGTCTGCCTGCATCACCACGAGAAGATGGACGGAACCGGCTACCCCGACAAGCTGCCAGGCGACCAGATCACGCTGTTCGCGCGGATGGGCGCGGTGTGCGATGTCTATGACGCCATCACCTCCAACCGCCCGTACAAGCAAGGTTGGGATCCAGCAGAGTCCATTGCCAGAATGGCCGGCTGGGCAAAGGGGCACTTCGACCCCGCGATCTTCAAGGCCTTCGTCACCAGCCTGGGCATCTACCCGGTCGGGTCGCTGGTACGACTGAAGTCAGGTCTGCTCGCTGTGGTCACCCAGCAGAACGAGCACGCTCTGACCAGTCCCGAGGTCAAGGTGTTCTTCTCGACCAAACAGGGGCTGCATGTGCCGCCGCGCCTGTTGGACCTCTCGAACCCGAACTGCAGCGACAGCATCGTCAGTCGCGAATCGAACGACACGTGGAAGTTCGCCCACCTGGACGCTTTGTGGGCCGGCGAGGAGACGCTGCGCAAGATGGGCCGCAAGGTCTAGCCCGACCGGATACGTCACCGCCCTACACTGACCCTTTGCAATTCGGGGGCGGGGATGGCAGTTGGAGCGTCTGCGGTGAGGTTCGGCGCGCACTGGGTGTCGACGAGATATGCCGTGATCTGGCTGTGCGCTTTCACTGCCGCGCTCGGTCTGACGGACTCGCAGGCGCAAACGTTGCGCTGGGCTTCGCAAGGCGATCCGCAGACCATGGACCCGCACTCGCAGAATGAGTCGCTGACCAACAACCTGAACAGCCAGGTCTATGAATCCCTGGTCGGTCGCGACCGTCAATTGGCCATCGTGCCGGCACTGGCGACCTCTTGGCAGCAAAGCGATCCGCTGCACTGGCGCTTCAAGTTGCGTGCGAACGTCAAGTTTCACGATGGCACGCCCTTCACCGCAGACGATGTGGTGTTTTCGGTGCTGCGCGCACGCGACAGCGCGTCGGACATCAAGACCTATGCGCAGGCCCTGGGCGAGCCCAAACGGGTCGATGCCCTGACCGTGGATTTCACGCTGACGCAGGTCAACCCGATCTTCCTGCAGCACCTGAGCACGGTGCAGATCATGAGCCGATCGTGGGCAGAGAAGAACGGCGCTACCAAGCCGATCGACTACAAGAGCCGGCAAGAGGGCTTTGCCGCGCTGCATGCGAACGGGACCGGACCGTACACGCTGGTGCTGCGGCAGCCCGACGTGAAGACGGTTTATCGCCGATTCCCGGGTTGGTGGGGTCGCTTCGAGGGCAATGTGCAGGAGGTGGTCTACACCCCGATCAAGAGTGATGCGACGCGCATCGCCGCCCTGGTGTCCGGCGCACTCGATGTGGTGCTGGACCCCTCGCCGCAAGACACGGCGCGGCTGCGCAACACGCCTGGCGTGAAACTCGTCGAAGGCCCGGAGAACCGCATCGTGTTCATCGGTCTGGACCAGGGGCGTGACCAGCTGCTCTACAGCAGCGTCAAGGGACGCAACCCGTTCAAGGATCCGAGAGTGCGCCGCGCCCTTTACCAGGCGATCGACATCGAGACGATCCGCAGCCGGTTGATGCGCGGACAGGCGTTGCCGACCGGTGGCATCACGCCATCGCCGCTGGGCGCCTACAACGACCCGGCGCTGGAGTCGAGGCTGCCGTTCGATCTGGTCGCAGCGAAGAAGGCGATGGCCGATGCAGGCTACCCGCAGGGCTTCGAGGTGACGCTCGATTGCCCGAACAACCGCTACATCAACGACGAGGAAATCTGCCAGGCGGTGGCGGTGATGTGGGCCAAGATCGGCGTCAAGCTGCGCGTCAATGCGATGCCGCGTTCGACCTACTTTTCCAAGCTGCAGCGTCTCGATACCTCGATGTACCTGCTCGGCTGGGGCGGCTCCATCACCGATGCCGAAACCACGCTCACGCCCCTGCTGCGCACGCGCGGCGAGGCCGGCGTCGGTGCGTGGAACTTCGGCCAGATCGCCAATGCCAAGTTCGACGGTCTGGCCGCTGCATCCAGCCGCGAGGCGGACCCAGTCAAACGCGAGAAGCTCATCAAGGCGGCTTTGCAGGAGCAGAAGGATCAGTTGCTGACCTTGCCGCTGCACCGCCAGGTTGTGCCTTGGGGGGCGCGGCAGAACGTCGACGTGGTGCACCGGGCCGATAACTGGATTGAGTTCGCATGGGTGAGCATCCGCTAGTGCCTGGCGCCTTACCGTCCCCGCAAGTCGATCCGCGAGGTTTCCTGCGCGCGCTGTTGGATGCTGCCGTCGCGCGCGCCCAGCCGGAAGGGGTGATCGCACCGTTTCTGCCAGAGCCGCCAGCGGGCCGCACCGTGGTCGTCGGTGCCGGCAAGGCCGGTGGCGCGATGGCTGCTGCGGTTGAAGCACGGTGGCCTGTTGACGCGCCGCTGTCTGGCCTGGTCGTCACCCGCTACGGCCATGTGCCGCCAGCGTATCGAGCGGCATCGAGCCGCATTGAAGTCATCGAGGCAGCGCA
>CANHOE010000289.1 GCA_947462175.1 Burkholderiales bacterium
AACGCCGTGTTCGCCGAAGCCACAGAGAAAATCCAGAAGGACGTGTCCACCGGCGCCTCGCTGACCACCTCCATGCAGACCACCGGCGTGTTCCCGAACATGGTGCTTCAGATGTGCTCGATCGGCGAAGAATCCGGCTCGCTGGACGCGATGCTGGGCAAGGCGGCGGAGTTCTACGAGGACGAAGTCGATGAAGCGGTGAAAGGACTGTCGAGCCTCATGGAGCCGTTCATCATCGTGATCCTGGGCACATTGATCGGCGGCATCGTGGTCTCGATGTACCTGCCCATATTCAAGCTCGGCCAGGTGGTCTGATTCCAGGGGATGGATACGCTGTTGATCGAAGCGTTGCTGTCGCCCTGGACTCTCGCGCTGGCCGGGCTGTGCATTGGCAGTTTTCTGAACGTGGTCATCCACCGGCTGCCCTTGATGCTGGAGCGCGGCTGGAAACTGGACAGTGCCGACCTTCTGGGAGTGAAGGTCGATGTACCGGCCGAAATCACGCTGTCAGCACCGCGCTCTCGATGCCCCTCGTGCGGCCATCAAATTGCTTGGCACGAGAACATCCCGGTGTTCAGTTACCTGCGACTGGGCGGCAAGTGCTCAGCCTGCAAGGCACGCATTTCGCCGCGCTATCCGGCTTTTGAGATCGTCACTGCGCTGCTGTTCGCAGGCCTCGCCTGGCGCTTCGGTGCGCATCCGTCCACCCTCGCCTGGTGCGGTTTTGCCGCCGTGCTGGTGGCCCTGGCCGGTATCGACTGGGACACCACGTTGCTGCCCGACAGCTTGACGCTGCCCCTGCTGTGGGCGGGCCTGATCGCCTCGGCCATTGGCTTGACCGTGCCGCTGTCTGCTGCGGTGTGGGGCGCAGCGGCGGGTTACCTGTCACTGTGGTCGGTGTACTGGCTGTTCAAGCTCGCCACCGGCAAGGAGGGCATGGGCCACGGCGACTTCAAATTGCTGGCTGCATTGGGTGCTTGGCTGGGCGTGTCGATGGTGCTGCCCGTGGTGCTCGGTGCGTCGGTGATTGGTGCGATCGTCGGCATCGGCATGAAGTTCGCCAGTACCCTGCGTGAAGGTCGCTACGTGCCGTTCGGTCCGTTCCTGGCAGGCTCGGGGCTGGCCGTGCTGTTCATCGGTTCGCCCACCATCCTCGACTGGCTGGGCTGGGCCTGATGCCCACGCGTGGGTGTAGGCCACTGCCAAATGAAAGTCCCTGCACCGCGATCCGCTGAACCGTTGCGCATCGGCCTGACCGGCGGCATCGGCAGCGGCAAGAGCACGGTCGCACGCATGCTGGCAGCGCATGGTGCCGGCGTCGTCGACACTGATGCGATTTCGCGGCGATTGACCGCAGCAGGTGGGCGAGCCATCCCCCTGCTGCGTGAGGCCTTCGGTGACACCGTCATCGACGCCGACGGCGCGCTCGATCGCCGCCGGATGCGCGACCTGGTATTCGACGACCCCACGGCCCGCCATCGGCTGGAAGCGGTTCTGCATCCCTTGATCTCGATCGACGCGGAGCGCGAGGCTGCGTTGCTGGCGAATTCGCCCGTGGTCGTTTTCGATGTGCCTCTGCTGGTCGAGTCGCCAGAGTGGCTGCAGCGCGTGCATCGGGTGCTTGTTGTCGACTGCAGCGAGGCAACGCAGATCGCGCGGGTAGTGCAGCGCTCCGGGTGGGCTGAGTCGTCGGTTCGGGCCGTGATTGCCGTCCAGGCTAGCCGAGAACAGCGATGCGCTGTTGCTGACGATCTGATCCTCAACGACGGTATTCCAATCAGCGAACTGGCCGAGCGGGTTGCGGCCCTGTGGAACACTTGGCGCGCGCTCCGAGTCGGACCTCTGTGAAACAATTGAACCTTCGCGCTGTCTTGCCCGCTTGTCGTCATTTCATCAGCCGTTGAAGGAAGGCCTCTTGGTCCTTTACGAGTACCCGTTCAACGAGAGCATACGCACCATGCTTCGGCTGGAGCACCTGTTCGATCGGCTGGGTCAATTGGCCAACCGGGACACCGCGGTCGATCACCATTACGCGATCGCTACGCTGTTCGAGATCATCGAGGTCGCCTCGCGCGCCGATCTCAAGTCCGACCTTCTGAAGGATCTGGAGCGGCAGAAGTCTCAACTCAGCAGCTATCGTGGCAACCCGTCGATCTCGGAGAAGGCGCTCGATGAGGTGATCGAAAAGATCGACCACGCCTATACCGGTCTGAACGAGCTGCCCGGCAAGGCAGGTCACGCACTCACCAGCAACGAATGGCTGATGAGCATTCGCAGTCGCATCAGCATTCCAGGCGGCACCTGCGAGTTCGATCTTCCCGCCTATTACGCTTGGCAACAGCACGAACCTGCCGAGCGCCGTGCCGACCTCGCCCGCTGGATCGGGCTGCTGCTCCCACTGGCCGAGGCGCTGAACGTGCTGCTGGGCTTGCTGCGCGACTCGGGCGTGCCGCAGCGAGTGAATGCAGTCGCCGGCCAATTCCAGCAAAGCCTGCCAGCAGGACGCTCCTACCACTTGATGCGGGTGCGCCTGGATCCGACCGGCGGTCTGGTGCCCGAGATCACGGGTCACCGCCTGATGGTGTCGGTGCGGCTGATGCGCCAGGACGCAGAAGGCCGCCTGCGGCCGCACGCGAGCGACGGCAGCTTCGAGCTGACCTTGTGTTCGTGAACGCATCTGAGGTGCCTGAACGAGTCGTCCGCTGCCCCAACTGCAGCGGCGACAGCATCTATGCCAGTTCAAACCCAAATCGCCCTTTTTGCAGCGCTCGCTGCAAAAACGCCGATTTCGGCGCATGGGCGAGCGAGAACTACCGGGTCGCCTCACGCACGACACCGGATGACACCGACGAAAACGCGGCGCCCTTGTCGCACTGATCGGCGCAAAGCCTCGGCAACATGGCTGTCAGGCCGCCATCGGCGTGCCAAAAACGAACGATTCAGGCCCTTGAACTGCAGCTCATCGTCCCTATAATCTATTTGCTAGCACTCGAGTCCGTTGAGTGCTAACGGCGATTCAGGCCCTGCCGAATCAGTCGGACGCGCAGCTTTGGCGAGCCGTCCTTCCGCTCGCAAAAACATCGAACCCGGTTTTTATCCCTCAAGGAGATGCTATGAAACTTCGTCCTCTGAACGATCGCGTGATCGTCAAGCGCCTGGAACAGGAAACCAAGACCGCCTCCGGCATCGTCATCCCCGATGCCGCCGCCGAGAAGCCCGATCAAGGCGAAGTGCTCGCCGTCGGACCTGGCAAGCGCAATGAAAAAGGTGACTTCATCGCTCTGAACATCAAGGTCGGTGACCGTGTGCTGTTCGGCAAGTACAGCGGCCAGACCGCCAAGATCGACGGCGATGAGTTGCTCGTGATGCGCGAAGAAGACCTGTTCGCCGTGGTCGAAAAGTAAATCGCACGCGATTTACTTTCGTCGCAGGCTGACTTCGCACAGCGACGTCACGTCCCAACGGGACGACCGAAGACAGAACAATTCACCGGCGCAAGCCGGTAAACCAAGCTCTAGGAGAAATTCAAATGGCAGCTAAAGACGTAATTTTCGGTGGCGATGCACGCGCCCGTATGGTTGAAGGCGTGAACATCCTGGCCAATGCGGTCAAGGTGACGCTCGGCCCCAAGGGTCGCAACGTGGTGCTCGAGCGCTCCTTCGGCGCCCCCACCGTGACCAAGGACGGTGTGTCCGTGGCCAAGGAAATCGAGCTGAAGGACAA
>CANHOE010000290.1 GCA_947462175.1 Burkholderiales bacterium
CTGCCATTCAAGACGCCGGTCGTGGTGTCGCTCAATCCGATCACCGAACCGCGTGCCGACACCATCCATGGCGAGTACGACTACGCCCACCCGGTGTTCGACGCGGCCGCGATCGCTGCCCAGCAGCGTGTGCCGTCGCTGCAGGGCGAAGGGCACACCTGGTTCTGCGGCGCCTGGACGCGTTACGGCTTTCACGAAGACGGGCTGATGTCTGGCCTCGCCGTGGTCGATGGATTGCGCCAGCGCTGGGCCCAGACCATGCCGCGCCCCCTGCAGGTGGCCGCATGACCGCATTTTCAGCGTCGGCATCGCTGGCCGAGCCGCTGATCGGCACAGGGCAAGTGCGGCACACCCGTCTGCGGCCAGCGCTGAACCGCTTCGCCTACCCGACCTACTTCCTGATGCTGCCGATGCGCCGTCTCCGGGCGGCGCCACATGCTGCGCTGGCGCGCAACCGCTTCGGGCTGATCAGCTTTCACGACTGCGACCACGGCGACGGACGCGCCGACAGCCTGGCGTGGCTGGATGAATTGCTCAAGCGCGACGGCATCTCCGATGCGAATGGCGAGGTCTGGCTGCACTGCTACCCGCGGGTGCTCGGGCACACATTCAAGCCGGTGAGCTTCTGGTACTGCCACCGCGCCGACGATTCGCTGGCCGCGGTGGTCGTCGAGGTCAACAACACCTTCGGCGAGCGGCACTGCTACCTGCTGCACGGTCCGCAGCTGGGTTACGGCAAAGAGCAGGTGGCGACCAAGGTATTTCATGTGTCGCCTTTCTGCGCGGTGAACGGGCACTATCGATTCCGCTTCATGCACAGCACGGTGCCTCCGACGGACAGCGCCGGGCGCATGGTGATGACCAGAACGGTAGCCCGCATCGACCACGATGACGAGCTCGGTGCGTTGATCCAGACCAGCGTGTCGGGCGTACTCGAAGTCCTGTCGGCCCGCAGCCTGCGTCGGGCTTTTTTCGGCATGCCGTTGATGACGCTGGGCGTGATGGGTCGGATCCACTGGCAGGCACTGCGCTTGTGGATCAAGCGCGTACCGTTCTGGCGCAAGCCCACGCCCCCCGCTGTTTTCGTGACGCGCTGAAAGCGCGCTCTGCTTTTATCCTGTCAGCCCCCGCTGAATGCACCGATTCGACGTGATGAGCACCACCTCTCTTTCCCCTGCAACCCTGCCTGATACAGCGCCCGCCGCCGCCCGCGCGGTGTTCAGACTGCTGAAGAACCTGAAGCATGGCACGCTGGACATCCAGCTGCCCGACGGCACGAGCCTGCATTTCGGCCGAGCCGTCGACGGCGGGCTGCGCGCGAGTCTGCGCCTGGTCAACTGGAACGTCTGCGGGGCCGCGATGCGATCGGGCGACATCGGCTTCGCCGAAAGCTTCATTGCGGGCGATTGGACTTCACCCGACCCGGCAGCGCTGCTCAAGGTGCTGATCGCCAACCGCAGCGAGATGGAATCCCTCGTCTACGGCACCTGGTGGGGTGCGCTGTTGTACCGAGCGAAACACTGGCTGAATCGCAACTCGCGGTCGGGTAGCAAGAAAAACATCCACGCGCACTACGACCTCGGCAACGAGTTCTATCGGCTGTGGCTGGACCCGACAATGAACTATTCCAGCGCCTGGTTTGAAGGCGACCGCTCGCGGCCGATGGAAGACGCGCAGTGGGCCAAGGTGCGGCGCGCGCTCACCGAATGCGGCATCAAGCCGGGCGACCGCGTGCTGGAGATCGGGTGCGGGTGGGGCGCGCTGGCCGAATGCGCAGCGCGGGAGTTCGGCGCCACCGTCACCGGCGTCACCTTGTCGAGCGAGCAACTCGAGTGGGCGCAAAAGCGACTCGCCGATGCCGGCTTGCCCGGCGACTTGCGCTTCCAGGATTACCGCGACCTGCATACGGGAGGCGAAGGGCCGTTCGACGCCGTCGCCTCGATCGAGATGTTCGAGGCGGTGGGCCGCGAGTACTGGCCCAGCTTCTTCGAGACGCTGAGTTCGCAATTGAAGCCTGGCGGCAAGGCCTGCGTGCAGAGCATTGTCATCCGTGACGATCTGTTCGAGCGCTACGTTCACTCGACCGACTTCATACAGCAGTACATCTTCCCCGGCGGCCTGCTGCCAAGTCCGACCGAATTCCGTGAGGCCGCCGCCCGCGCTGGGCTGCGCGTGGTCGGGGAGCTGGAATTCGGCCTCGACTACGCAGAGACCCTGCTGCGCTGGCGGCAGCGCTTCCTGAGCCACGAAGGGCCGGTGCGGCAGCTGGGCTTCGACACACGCTTCATGCGCATCTGGGAGTTCTACCTCGCCTACTGCGAGGCCGCTTTCACGATGGGCAATACCAATGTCATGCAGTTCACGCTGCAGCGCAACTGACATGCAGGCGCGCCGGTCTATCGATCGCCAACGCCGATCGTTGCTGGCGCTGCCACTGGCCTGCGGCGCGCTGACGATCAGCGCTGCGGCCTTGGCTCGCTCTGCACCGCCGCCGCCACCCGAGGTCAGCAGCGAGTTGCCAGGTGCGCGGCTGCTTGGCAGTGGCCGTCTGACCTATTTCCTGTTCCACGTCTACGACGCAAGGCTGTGGGCCGGGCCCGAGTTCGAGGTGGCGCGCTTCGATCAGGTGCGTCTGGCGCTCGAACTTGAATATGCACGCGGCTTCGACAACGCCGACATCGCTGAGCGCTCGATCGAGGAAATGCGGCGCAGCGGACCGATCGCGCCCGAAAAGGTGACGCGCTGGATCGCGGCGATGAAGCAGGCCTTCCCGGACGTCGCCACAGGTGACCGTACGACCGGCGTGCAAGTGCCCGGCGTGGCAGCGCGATTCTTCGTCAATGGCAGACTCACCGGCGAAATCCGCGACCCGGAATTCACGCGGCTGTTCTTCGGCATCTGGCTATCGAAACGCACCTCCGAGCCCAGACTGCGGGAGGCGCTGCTGGCCGGCGCCCCGAACGGCTCCTGACCGGGACGGGCACCGTGGCCACGCATGCCGTCGCCCGCCCCCACGAGGCGGCTCCGATCGACCCCGATGTGCTCCCCGCCCGTGCGAGTCCTGTGGAGATGGTGCGCTGGCGGCAGGGCGTTCGCTACGGCGCGCTCGGCCTGCCGCTGGCGTTCGTGGCACTGCCGCTCTATGTGGTGCTGCCCAACCATTACGCCACCGAGTTCGGCATTCCGCTGGCCACGCTCGGCGCGGTACTGCTGGGGGCACGCGCGCTCGATGCCGTCGCCGACCCCCTGATCGGCCGGGCCGCCGACGGATGGCTCGCACGCGGAGGGCGACGAGCCTGGTGGGTGATCCTGATGGCAGCGGTGGTGCTGGCGGCCGGCTTCGCCGCGCTGTTCTTTCCACAAGTCCAAGGCGAGTCGGCATTGCTGGTGTGGTGCGCCCTCACGCTGACGGTGACCTACCTCGGTTACAGCGTGGTCACGGTCGTGCATCAATCCTGGGGCGCTCGACTCGGCGGCGATGCGCCGCAGCGGGCGCGTATCGTCGCCTGGCGTGAAGGGCTGGCGCTGGTGGGCGTGCTCGTGGCCAGCGTTCTGCCCTCACTGGCTGGGCTGGCGGTCACCGCGGCGGTCTTTGCGCTGGTGCTGGCGATTGGCGTGCTGTTCCTGCGTGCAGCGCGAGCACCGGCGCCGTCCGATCCGGCTGCACGGGCCGCCTCGATGCGCTTGCCGTTTGCGACACCCGCTTTCCGCC
>CANHOE010000291.1 GCA_947462175.1 Burkholderiales bacterium
TCTCCGTAGACCACATGGCTGGCTTGCAACTGGGCCGTCTTCAGCACGATGAACAGCGAGTTGCTGTAGGCCTCGATCTTGGGGCGCTGGTGGGCGTGGTGCGCGTCCTCGATGGCCAGTTCATGCAGACCGAAGGCCTGCTGGATCTCGCGCAGCACTGCATCGTCTGGCTCATGCAGTCCGAGCCACACGAATGTGCCGGCCTGCTTGATGGCGTCGCCGATCTCGGCGATGGGTATGTCGTCGATCCGCTTGCCATCTCGATAGGCCACGCTGTCCACGAGAGATGTCATTGCCTTGGCCCCCCCGTCAATTCATGCGCAGACTGTCCGCTGCGGCCATTGGGGCATGGGGATCCGACGCTGTCGGTGCGATGCCGAACTGTGCAGGCCCTTTCGGGACGATCTCTCCCGAACGGAACGCGTAACGGTGGCGCGCGCCATTCTTTGCTGTGGCGATTCAGGGCGCTGGGTTCGATGGCGCACAGACCGCGAGCTGTTCAGCGCCTACCTTGCCGACTCCATCACACAAGGATCGACCATGAAAACCAACTACGTCACGCGTGACAACTTCGGTATGTACGCCAAAAGCGACTCTGGCCCAGGCCCTGCGCTGATGGGTGCCGACACACTGCTGGGCAACGACGTCTACAACAAGGACGGCGAGGATCTTGGCGACATCAAGGAGTTCATGATCGACATGGCCTCCGGCAAGGTCGCCTATGCGGTTCTGTCTTTCGGTGGCTTGCTCGGCATGGGCGACAAGCTATTCGCGGTGCCCTGGGCGGCGCTCGCCTTGGACACGGCGAACAAACGCTTCACGCTCAAGGTCCCGAAGGATGCCCTGAAGGACGCTCCCGGCTTCGACAAGGACCATTGGCCGAAGATGTCGGATCGGACATGGGCCAGCGGCATACACAAGTTCTACGGCACGCCTTACGCGGCGGAATGATCCCATGCTTCAGGCATCGGTCAGGCTGATTTCTCAACTTCAACTCAAGGTCAAACCATGAACAAGGATCAAGTCAAAGGCACCCTCAAGGACGCCGCTGGCCATGTGCAGCAAACCACCGGCAAGGTGATCGGCAGCAACGAACAGCAGCTCAAGGGGATCAAGAAGCAAGTGGATGGGCACGCGCAGAAGGCTGTCGGAGACATCAAGGAAATCGTCAAGGACGCCAGCAAGAAGTAGGCGCCGCCACAACGAGAGCGAGGCACTCGGATCTCGGTGCGGTGCCCTTCCCGTCCGGGTTGATCCCGGCGCCGGGCCGAGCGGCTTCGGTTGGTTCCTCCACACGGCATACCGACAAGGGCAGGGGTCCGCGTCAACGACGGGAGCAGGCATGAAGGGTTATCTGCAAGACATTGAGTCCGTCGCCACCGGCAACGACGACTTCCGAAAAGTTCTCTACACGGCGCGGAACTGCCAACTCGTCGTCATGTCCCTGAAACCTCAGGAGGACATCGGCGCGGAAGTACACAAGCTCGACCAGTTCTTTCGGGTCGAACAGGGGCGCGGCGAGGCAGTGCTCGACGGCGTCAAGACGGCGATCAAGGCCGGGTATGCCGTGGTCGTTCCGGCAGGCGCCAGGCACAACATCATCAACACCGGCACCGAGCCGCTGAAGCTGTACACGATTTACTCGCCACCGAACCATCGCGACGGTGTGGTCCATCACACGCGGGCGGACGCGGAGGCCGATACCGAACACTTCGATGGCAAGACATCGGAGTAGCTCCGAGAACCCAAATGATCGGTGCGAACTTCGACGGCGTGCAATGCGCCGCCACGTCAAGTGACAGCGATTCGATGGCGACCTGCTGCGTTGGCCGTGTCCGCAGGCCTGAATGTCCAAGATCACGGCCAAGTGCACGAACCTGCGGTCCTGCACTTCTTTGCCCCGACCCCACAAGCTTGGGCTTGGAAACAGGGGGGAAGTCAGGGCGTTAATCACTGACCGCCGTCAGTACTCAACCTTTAGATTCGAGGCGGGCAAGTGCTTCGTAGAAAAAGCGGTTTGATACATTGAGGCCGAGTGACCAGCTGCGGGTGGAATCGAGCAGCAGCGTTTCGGCGGGCTATTCGCCAGCTCTTCGCCACTCCGAGATGGAGCGCTTATTCGTATATGACGGATCCCGCATCGCGCCCGGCCGACTTGTTCGCTGATCTGCCCATGAGGGAGGCCGTTGGCGTCTTTCCTGCGGCGTTGTTCATCAAGGATTGCCACAGCAGAATCGTCTTCGTGAACAGTGCGTGCGAAGACCAGTGGGGCGTGTCGTTTGCCGAGCTCGACGGCACCGATGGCAGCCAGATCTTCCCGCCAGAGCAAATGAGGCTGTTCCTGGCAAAAGACCAGGAAGTCTTCGCGGGCGGTCAACAGATCGAGCTCGACGAGCAAGTCTGGAACGCCAAGCTCCAGGAAGACCGGACCGTCCACACCATCAAGAAGCCGATCTACGACGCCGACGGGCATCCGCTCTACCTCATCGGCCTGACGTTTGACATCACCGATCGCACGCGGGCTGACGAGGAACTCAGAGACTCCCGCAAGCTGCTGCAGACCATCATCGACGCGGCGCCGGTGCGGGTTTTCTGGAAGGACAAGAACCTGCGATACCTGGGCTGCAACCCTGCCTTTGCGCATGACGCCGGGAAAGGTGCGCCGGCAGAGCTTCTGGGGAAGGACGACTGGCAACTGGCCTGGGCTGACCAGGCCTCTGTCTATCAGGCCGATGACCGGACTGTGATGGCCTCTGGTGCCCCGAAGCTGTTCTTCGAGGAAAAGCAGACCACCCCCGATGGGCGAACCCTGTGGCTGAGCACGTCCAAGGTGCCGTTGAAGAGTGACGGCGGCGCGATCATCGGGCTGCTTGGGGTCTATGAAGACATCACTGCGCGCAAGCTGGCCGAGGACAGCCTGCACCGCGTCAACCGTGCGCTGCGCGTGCTTGGCAGTTGCAACCTGGCACTGGCCAAGGCCCATGACGAGCCCGAACTGTTGGATACCGTGTGCCGCACGGTGGTCGAAGCCGGCGGATACGCCATGGCGTGGATTGGCTGGGCTGAAGACGATGAGGTGAAGACGGTTCGCCCGGTGGCGAAGGCTGGCGATGTCGCAGGCTATCTGCAGGATATTCACGTTTCGTGGGACGCCGGCAGCCCCTACGGACTGGGTCCCGCCGGCACAGCCATACGCCGCACCACCACACAGGTTGTCCAGAACTGGCACGCCAACCCACTGACAGAACCCTGGCGTGAACAGGCAACGCTCTGCGGTTTCAACGCCAGCATCTCGCTGCCGCTGATGGGATCGAAGCGCTGCCTGGGCATGCTCACGGCCTATGCGAGAGAGCCTGACGCGTTCGACACGCAAGAAGTGGCTCTGCTGGAAGAACTTGCGCGCAACCTTTCCTACGGCATCCAGGCGCTGCGCGTGCGCAGTGAGCGCGACGCGGCCGAGCAAGCCAGCCGCGCCAAGAGCGCCTTCCTCGCCAACATGAGCCACGAGATCCGCACGCCGTTGAATGCGATTCTGGGGTTCGCGCAACTGCTGAGCCGCGACATCTACGCCACGCCCACACAAGCCGACCAGATCGGCAAGATCGCCGCTGCCGGGCAACATCTGCTGGCCATCATCAACGACATCCTCGACCTGTCGAAGATCGAGGCCGGCGAGGTGCAGATCGAGGCCGCGGACTTTCATCTGTCTGAA
>CANHOE010000292.1 GCA_947462175.1 Burkholderiales bacterium
ACCATCGTCCCGGTTGCCGGCCTGCATCACCCCGGCGTTATCGCAGGTGTCTGCAACCGTTGCAGCTCCTGCGCCGTGTTGGCGTTGGTGAAGGCGGCGGCTTCCTCGAAGACCACCGTGGCGCAGCGGTGCAAAGCCGTCCATTGCTCCACTCGGCGTTGGCCGCTCTGAATGAAGGCAGCCAAGCTGTCCTTCAGGCCGCAGGCCATCAGACAGAAGACCGGCTGTACCTGCATGCCTTCGGCCTCGTGGGTGGCAGCGATCGCCATCTGCGCGCCATGCGCCATCAACCCCTCTGAGAGCCGTGCAACCAGGTCTGTCGGGAAGTTCGGCGTGTCGCAGGGGACGGTCACGAGGTAGGGTGTCCTGCATTGCTCCAGCCCCGCCAGAAACCCTGCGAGTGGCCCAGGGTGATCTTCTATCGCATCGGGCCACACCGGAGCGCCGAAAGACGCGTAGGCGTCGAGGTGCCGGTTGGCGCTGATCATCACCGTACCGACCTGCGGCGACAGCCGCTGGATCGCATGCAGCGCGAGCGGGTTGCCGAGGTGGTTCTGCAAACCTTTGTCGACCCCGCCCATCCGGCTACCGCGTCCGCCGGCCAAGACCAGACCGGTGATGTGTTCAGCGGGCATCATCTGCAATGGCCTGACGGTGAAAGGGCCTCGATGCAAAGGCCGTGATCGCCGTGAGTCGAGAGGCCATGCCCGCTTACCCGCCGATGTAATGCATCTCGACTCGCCTCGGCGCGGCGCCATCGAGCGCAGTTTCCCCGCCCGTCGCCCGCAAATCCGAATACCGATCTCCGCGCCGCTGCCACACCAGGCCGATCGCGCTTGCGATCTCCAGATCGGTCGCCCCACCGCGCAGCAGCGCGCGCAGATCGTGTCCGTGGGTGGCGAACAGGCACAGGAACAGCTTGCCTTCGGTGGACAGCCGCGCACGGTTGCAGTCGCGGCAGAAGGCCTGGGTGACGCTCGAAATCACGCCGATCTCGCCACTACCGTCACGGTAGCGCCAGCGCCGTGCGGTCTCGCCGCGCTCGTTCGAATCCAGGCGTTCCAGCGGATAGGCATCGTTGATCCGCGCGATCACGTCGGCCGAGGGCAGCACTTCGTCCATGCGCCAGCCGTTGGTGGCGCCGACATCCATGTACTCGATGAAACGGAGTGTCACCTTCGTGTGCCGGAAGTGCGCCGCCATCGGCAGGATTTCGTGATCGTTGGTGCCACGCTTGACGACCATGTTGACCTTGATCGGCCCCAGACCCGCGCGCTCGGCGGCCTCAATGCCTTCAAGCACATCGGCCACCGGAAAGTCCGCGTCATTCATGCGCCGGAACACCGCGTCGTCGAGCGCGTCGAGGCTGACGGTGATGCGCTGCAGGCCCGCATCGCGCAGGAGTTGAGCCTTTTTCACCAGCAGCGAGGCGTTGGTGGTCAGCGTCAGATCAACCGCCTGACCCTCGGGCGTGCGCAACTCACTGAGCTGTCGCACCAGCTGGTCGATTCCCTTGCGCAGCAGCGGCTCGCCGCCCGTCAGCCGGATCTTGTGCACGCCATGCGCCACGAACAAGCGCGCCAGCCGGGTGATTTCCTCGAAGGTCAGCAGCGAGCTGTGCGGCAGGAATTCGTACTGGGGCGTGAACACCGCCTTGGGCATGCAGTAGCCGCAGCGGAAATTGCAGCGGTCGGTGACTGAAATGCGCAGATCGCGCAAGGGCCGCGCAAGCGTGTCGTTGAGCGTCCCGGTCGGCGCAGCAAGGTTCGCCGGGATGAGCGGCACCGCCGATGCATAACGGTGATCGGCCAGCGGGATCACTTTGTCAACCATCGCTGAATTGTGAACGCTGGCCGCTGCGGGACAGCCGGGGTGCTCAGCGTGGGCTGGCTCCGGTCTGCGCCTCTGCGTGGGGCACGAGTTCGATCGCCGGCCCGGCGCGCCGGGCACCGTTGAAGCGCTGGCTCCAGTAGGCATAGCGCATGTCGTCGACGCGCACCGCTCCGCCTGTGGCGGGTGAGTGAATGAACTTGCCATCGCCCACATAGATGCCCACGTGCGAGAAGGTGCGTCGCATGGTGTTGAAGAACACCAGGTCACCTGGCCGGAGGTCCTCACGTCCGACCTTCATCAGGCCGGCCGCGTTCGCCTGTTCGTCGGCGCGGCGAGGCAGCACCAGGCCCAGACTCATCTCGAAGATGTGGCGGGTGAAGCCGCTGCAATCGAAACCGGTCGATTCGGTCGATCCCCCCCGCTTGTACGGCACCCCGAGGAAGTTCATCGCGGTCAGCACCATGTCGGAGGCGCCATCGCGCACCTTTTGCGCCAGCGTGGGCGCTGCGCTGCCGATGCTGGCGGTCAGGCTGGCCGTGTCGACGGGCAGCAGGCCGCGTTCGATCAGCAGCCGGGTCACGGCATCCGGTGTGCCGTTGGGTGAAGCGTCCGGCGAGGCGTCGGGTGCCGCGCGTGCCAATGGCTGCCCGCAGAGCGCCGCTACTGCGAGCCCGATCGCCATCAGCCCCCGGACCCGCACATGCCGTGGGGTCGATGGGGACAGGGGGCGTCTTTTCGGCATGCGGCGCAGGATAGGGGAGGCATCGAGGGGCGTCAAATGCGATTCTGGCGCTCGGCAGGTCGGTCTTGTCAGACACCCGACAGCCACCTGCGCCATGCTCTGCTCCCCACGGCTCATCTCGCGAACCACAAGGATCACCATGTTCAATGCGCTCCTGCTCGAGAAATCCGATGCTGGTTTCACGGCCTCGGTGAAACCGGTCGATGAGGCTCAGCTGCCCGAAGGCGATGTGCTGGCCGCGATTTCCCATTCGACGCTGAACTACAAGGACGGCCTGGCGATCACCCAGCGCGGGCCGGTGGTGCGCAGCTGGCCGATGGTTGCCGGTATCGATGGTGCAGGCACGGTGCTGGTAAGCACGCACTCGCAATGGAAGCCCGGCGATCGCTTCATCCACAACGGCTGGGGCCTGGGCGAGACGCGCTGGGGGTGCCTGGCCGAAAGGGCTCGTCTGAGGGGCGACTGGTTGGTCCGTCTGCCAGAGGCCTTCAGCCCGCGTCAGGCGATGGCACTGGGCACGGCCGGCTACACCGCGATGCTGTGCGTGCTGGCGCTCGAACGCCACGGGGTGAAGCCGGGTGACGGCGAGGTGCTGGTGACCGGCGCCACCGGCGGCGTCGGCAGCGTGGCGACGATGCTGCTGGCGAAGGTAGGCCACAAGGTCGTGGCTGCCACCGGCAAGGCATCCGAGGCTGATTACCTGAAGAAGCTGGGCGCTGCGGCCGTGATCGATCGCGCCGAGTTGTCCGCACCCGGCAAGCCTTTGCAGAAGGAGCGCTGGGCTGCGGTGGTCGATGCGGTCGGCAGCCACACTTTGGCCAATGCCTTGGCGCAGACCCGCTACAACGGGGTTGTCGCCGCCTGCGGGCTGGCGCAGGGCGCAGACCTGCCGGCCACCGTGATGCCATTCATCTTGCGCGGCGTGACGCTGGCTGGCGTCGAAAGCGTCTTGGTGCCAGTTGCTTTGCGCGAACAGGCCTGGGCCCGACTGGCACGCGACATCGACCTGACCTTGCTGGAATCGATGGTCGAGGACATCACGCTGACCGATTGCGTCGCCCGTGCTGCTGATCTGATCGACGGCAAGGTGCGCGGCCGGTTGATTGTCAACATGGCCTGACCCC
>CANHOE010000293.1 GCA_947462175.1 Burkholderiales bacterium
GTACCGCGGCGACGGCGCCACGGCCCGGGCCAAGTCCGCCAGCCAGGCGCTGCACGACGTGGGCCTGGCAGGCTGGGAACACCACACGCCTGCCGAGCTCTCGGGCGGTCAGCAACAGCGCGTGGCCATCGCCCGCGCCATCGTCACCCAGCCGGCCGTGGTGCTGGCCGACGAACCCACCGGCAATCTGGACACGCAGCGCAGCCACGAGATCATGGGCCTGCTGGTGGCGCTCAACCGCGACCACGGCATCACCGTGCTGATGGTGACGCACGAGCCGGACATGGCCGCTTATGCGCACCGCATGGTGCACTTCGTCGACGGCAGCATCGCCAGGGATGTGGTCAATGCCAGCCCGACGACGGTCGCCCCGGAGTTGACGGCTCTCGAGAGCACCTGATGGGAGGCACCTGATGTTGTTCAGCGTCTTCATGCTGGCCCTGCGTTCGGTGCGGCGCAACCTGCTGCGCTCTTTCCTCACCATCCTGGGCATCGTCATCGGTGTCAGCGCCGTCATCACGATGGTGACTCTGGGCAATGGCGCCACGATGGCCATCGAGGAGAAGATCACCAGCCTCGGGACCAACCTGCTGATGATCGGTCCCGGTCAGCGCATCGGCGGTGGCGGTGGCTATGGCGGCGTGCCGCAGTTCGTGGAAGCCGATGGCGAGGCCATTGCGGCGCAGATCGGCGGGGTGGCGTTGGTGGCGCCGCAAGGCCGCGCCAGCGCCACGGTGGTGGCCAATGGGCGCAACTGGGCCACCTCGGTCGTCGGCAGCACGAATGCATGGTTTGAAACAGGCAACTGGCAGCTCGCCAGCGGTCGCCTGTTCACGGCCCAGGAGCAGCTGGCGGGCGCGGCGGTGTGCATCATCGGCGAGACGGTGCGGCGCGAGCTCTGGGGCGGCGCGGTCGGCGACACCGGCCTGGGCCAGCAATTGCGCGTCAAGCAGTTTTCCTGCGACGTCATCGGTGTGCTGGCGGCCAAGGGGCAGGGCGGCATGGGCGACCAGGACGACACGGTGGTGCTGCCGCTGCACACGTTGCAGCGGCGTGTGACGGGCAGCCGCAAGGTCGGCTTGTTGCTGGTGTCGATGCAGGACGGCAGCGACAGCGCGCCGCTGAAGGCCGGCCTGCACCAGCTGCTGCGCGAACGCCGCCACCTGGCCGCGAACGACGACGACAACTTCAACATCTTCGACACCCAGCAACTCGCCGACACCCTGTCGAGCACGATGGGCGTGCTGACCAGTCTGCTCGGCGCCGTGGCGGCGGTGAGCCTGCTGGTCGGTGGCATCGGCATCATGAACATCATGCTGGTCAGCGTGACCGAGCGCACCCGCGAGATCGGGCTGCGGTTGGCGGTCGGCGCACTCGAGAGTGAGGTGCTGCTTCAGTTCCTGATCGAGGCAGTGGTGCTGTCGGCGCTGGGCGGGCTGGTGGGCATCGTCATCGCCACCGGCGCATCCTGGGTGCTGTCGGGCGTGATGGCTGTGCCCTATGTGTTCGACCCGGCCATCAACCTGCTCTCGCTGCTGTTCTCGGCCGCGATCGGCGTGCTGTTCGGCTATTTCCCGGCGCGCCGTGCCGCGCGGATGGACCCGATCGAGGCGCTGCGACATGAGTAGCGAGGTGACGCGATGAGGCGCCACGCCGAGCGGCATCGCAGCGACCGCATCGGTTGGCTGCGCGCCGCCGTGCTCGGCGCCAACGACGGCATCGTTTCCACCGCCAGCCTGGTGCTGGGCGTGGTGGCGGCGGGGGCTGATCACCGCACGATCCTGCTGACCAGCGTGTCGGGCCTGATCGCAGGAGCGATGTCGATGGCGGCCGGGGAGTTCGTGTCGGTGCACTCACAGAAGGACACCGAGAGCGCCGATCTGGCGAGGGAGATGGCGGAGCTGAAGCACGACCCCGCGAGCGAGCAAAGGGAGCTGGCTGGCATTTACGTTGGACGGGGGCTCGACAGACCGCTCGCCGAGCAGGTGGCTGGCAAGCTGATGGCGCACGACGCGCTGGGTGCCCATGCGCGCGACGAGCTCGGTCTCTCGGAGGCGACCGCCGCCAACCCGATGCAGGCGGCATGGGCTTCGGCAGCCAGTTTCTCTGTGGGCGCGGTGCTGCCCATTGCTGTGGTGCTGATCGCACCGGCAGCTCATCTGATGCTGGCCATCACGGTCGCCTCACTGGCCTTTCTGGCGGGACTCGGCACCGCCTCAGCGCGCACCGGTGGGGCCCCTGTGTGGGCGGGCACCTGGCGCGTCACGTTCTGGGGCGCGGCCGCCATGGCCGTCACGGCTGGCGCCGGTGCGCTGTTCGGCGCGGTCGCCTGATCGTTCTCAACCCAGCCCGACGACTCACCCAGGAAAGCATCGATCCCGCGATGAATCAACACACACGCCAGTTGCACGAGCTGGGGCAAAGCCTCTGGCTCGACCAGATCAGCCGCCCCTTGCTGCGCAGCGGCACGCTGCAGCGCTACATCAACGAGTTCTCGATCACCGGCCTGACGTCGAACCCGACGATCTTCGACCACGCCTTTGCCGGCGACGCCTACGACGACAGCATCCGCCTGCTCCACGGCACCGGGCTGGACGGCGAGGCGCTGTTCTTCGAACTGGCGCTGGAAGACCTGACCGAAGCGGCCTGGCTGTTCCGGCCGACCTTCGATGCCACGGCCGGTCGCGATGGCTGGGTGTCGCTGGAGGTGTCGCCGCTCCTGGCCGACCATGCGGCGCAAACGGTGCAGGCCGCGACCCGGCTGCATGAGCGTGCCGGCTTGCCCAATCTGTTCGTGAAGATCCCCGGCACGACACAGGGCGTGATTGCGGTCGAAGAGGCCATCTTCGCCGGTGTGCCGGTCAATGTGACGCTGCTGTTTTCACCTGAGCACTATCTGGCAGCCGCCGAGGCTTACCTGCGCGCCCTGGAGCGCAGGCTGACGGCAGGCCTGAACCTGCGGGTGGCCTCGGTCGCCTCGCTGTTCGTCAGCCGCTGGGACGCGGCGGTGCACGAAGACATCGCGCCAGCGTTGCACAACCGCCTCGGCATCGCCATGGCCATGCGTGCCTACCGCGCGCACCGAGACCTGCTCGCCTCCGACCGCTGGCAGCGACTCGCCAAGGCCGGTGCCCAGCCGCAGCGCCTGCTGTGGGCAAGCACCGGCAGCAAGGACCCGGCCGCGCCCGACACCCTTTACGTGCAGGCCCTGGCCGCGCCCGACACCATCGACACCTTGCCCGAGAAAACGCTGCTGGCCTATGCCGACCACGGCCGCATCGGTGCCGTGCTGCCCGCCGATGGCGGCTACGCCGATGCCGTGCTGGAGGAGTTCCGCCGTGGGGGTGTCGATGACACGGCGCTGGCCGAACGGCTGCAGCGCGAAGGTGTCGACGGCTTCGCCACCTCGTGGCATGCGATGCTGTCGCGCATCCGGGAGAAGTGCCTGACGCAGACCGTGCCCCACAGCACGTGACGGCGCTTCGTGGCCCGCATTGGCGACCGGGGCGTTACCTGCTGCCTGTGGGAGACGTGGAAGCGGTGCCCTGAACCGCTGCCTGACGAGGGATGCGCATGGCGGCGTCTTCGAATGTGCCCGCCACGGCATCAAGGTGGCATGCGGCGCAGTTGCTCTTGCTCTTGACGAGTGGCAACTGCCAGTCAGCCGCGCCAATGTCACTGTGCTTCGCGA
>CANHOE010000294.1 GCA_947462175.1 Burkholderiales bacterium
ATCCTGGGTGGTCCCATCATCGTGACCGTGCTGATCGTCGGCATCGTCATCGGCGCACTGCAATCGGCCACGCAGATCAATGAGCCGGCGGTTGCCTTCGTCCCGAAGTTGCTGGCGGTGATGCTGGTGATAGCCGTCACGGGGGCCTCCACGCTGAGCCTCTTCGTCGACTACGTGCGGGAAATGATCATCCGCATTCCGCAGATCGCCGGATGAACACCACCGGTCTGGATGCCGCCCTGATGGGTCTGGCGGCCACCTACCTGCTGGCTTCGGTGCGGTTTCTGGGCCTCTTCCTGGCATTGCCGCTCTTGTCCTTTCGCGGGTTGCCGCTGTCGCTTCGTGTGGCACCGGTGCTGTTGCTCGCCCTGGTGGCTGCGCCCCCGGCAGGTGCGCCTGCCAACGCCGATCTGTTGAGCGTCGGCAGCGAACTGGCCATCGGGCTGGTGATGGGCTGGTCATTGCGCCTGGCGATGCTGGCCGTCGACCTGACGACAGAGGCGCTGTCCATGCATTCGGGCTTCAGCTTCGCGCAGACCGTGTCGCCCGACGCCGCGCTACCCTCCACGGCACTCGGCGAACTGTTGGGCATGGCGCTTCTGGCCACCCTGTTCGTCAGCGATGTGCACCTGCTGTTCATTGAACTGCTGGCCACCAGCATGACGCGCGTGCCGCTGGGCACTTGGCCCACCGGCTGGACGCTACCGGGGCTGCTGGCCCTGGTCACCGGCGCGTTCTCGATGGGGCTGGTGCTGTCGTGCGGCAGCTTTGCCCTCTACCTGTTCGCGAACACCATGCTCGGACTGATCAGCCGGGTCTCCCCGCAACTCAACCTGATGGCCGTGGGCTTCTCGATCAGCGCACCGCTGGCCGTGCTCGTCATGCTGATGCTCGCGCTGCAATTGCCTGCGCTGTCGGACGCGATCGCCACGGCCGCCCTGACTTTCGTCCGGCAGGGTCTTGGCCCGGGCCCGCCTTGAATCACCGGGCTGGTTGGCCGAAGAGGTCGCCAGCCCAAACCCGCCCCCGCCCTGCGAGCCCGCCGGCTGATTGCGTTGTCGCCATCGGCCCCTGCGCAGGAGACGGATTCCGCTTCCCTGATGAGATTGAACATGATGCGCAAACCCACCCTCGCCGGTCTGACCGCCTGCACCCCCCTGGCTCTGGGCCTTCTGCTGTCTGCCGCCGCCCTTTCGGCGCATGCGAAAGAGGAAGGTCCTCCCTCCATCAAGGAAGGCCTGCCCAAGCCCGCTGCAGCACCGGCTTCCGGCGCACTGTCGCCCTTCAAGTCGAAAGGCTCGGCGATGGCGCCCACCGCCGCGGTGGAGCCGGACAAGTCGCGCAAGCCTGCCACCACACCCGCTGCCAAGGGTGAGGCCAGTGCCGACGAAACCCTGCAGAAAATGCTCGCCGAGCGCATCGCAGGGTCGGGTGAAGTGATCCTCCGGTCTCGCGAACTGCCGCCGGCCAAGCCAGCTGTGGGCGAAGCACCTCCAGCGAAGCCTGCAGCGAGCGCCAAGAAAGCGCCCAAGATCGAGGTGGCTGCCCAACCGACAGTGGCCCTGCCGCCCCCCCGCTGGGACTATTCCGGCGACGGTGGTCCGGAACGCTGGAGCACGCTGAAGCCTGAAAACGCGGTCTGCGCCAGCGGCTCGCGCCAGAGCCCGATCGACATCCGCGACGGCATCAAGGTCCAGCTCGACCCGGTGCAGTTCGAGTACCAGCCCAGCGGCTTCCGCGTCGTCGACACCGGCTATACCGTCCAGGTGAATGTGGCCGCTGGCAACACGATCCAGGTCATGGGTCGTCGCTACGAACTGGTGGGATTCAACTTCCGCCGGCCATCGGAAGAGCGCATCAACGGCCGCGGTTACGACATGGGCGTCCACATGGTCCACAAGGACATGGAGGGCCGGTTGGCCGTGGTGGCCGTGCTGCTGACGCGGGGAGCTGCGCAGCCGGTGATTCAGTCCGTCTGGAACAACCTGCCGCTGGAGCGCAATCGCGAGGTCGAGGCGGCCTCGCTGATCGACCCGGCCAAGCTTCTGCCGGACGACCCCCGCTACATCACCTACATGGGTTCACTGACCACACCGCCGTGTACCGAAGGCGTTCTGTGGATCGTGATGAAGACGCCAGTTCAGGTGTCGGCCGAGCAGATCGCGATCTTCTCGCGTCTGTATTCGATGAACGCGCGCCCGGTGCAGCCCGATAACGGTCGACTGGTCAAGGAATCGAACTGACGGCGTGCCGCGCGGCAGCGGCAAGTGTTGCCGGTGCCGCGCGGCAGCGATCGTCGGCCTGGCGTCAGACCGGCAAATCATTACTGATAGAAGCGCGTAAATCAGTAAAAAAAGCAGGTACGGGATTTGCGATATGTATTCATATCGCTACCGCATCCAGACGACATGACCTCTGTTCCCCTGTTTGATCCTGCTGCCTTCCACGCCGCCGCGCTCCAGTTGCGCAGTCACCGGCAGGAGGTGCTGGCCTCCAACCTGGCGAATGCCGACACACCCGGCTACCTGGCGCGGGACATCGACTTTGCCTCGGTGCTGCGCGAGCGGATGCAGGGCGTGAGCGCGTCAACCCGCCTGCCACTGGCCAGAACCGCCAGCAGCCACCTCGCTGGCATCGATGACTCATCTTTGCCGACCCTGGGTTATCGAACCGTGCTGCAACCCAGCGTTGACGGCAACACCGTCGACCCCGATGTCGAGCGCGCGCACTTCGCCGAAAACTCGACCGGCTTCGAGCTGGCCACGGCGCTGCTCGGTCAAACGAAACGTGCGCAGCAGATGGCCATCACGGGGCAGCCATGAGTCTCCTGAATGTCTTGCACATCGGCGCCAGTGCCACCGTGGCACAGAGCCAGCGGCTCAATGCCATCGCCTCGAACATCGCCAACGCCGACTCGACCACGTCTGCCAACGGCGAGGCTTACCGTGCCCTGCAGGTCGTGTTCAGGCCGAAGCCAGATCTCGGTGGTGTCGGCTCCGGGGTCGAGGTGGCCGCGGTGGTGCCGAGCACCGTGCCACTCAAGCTCATGTATCGGCCAGGGCATCCCAACGCCGACGCAAATGGGTACGTACAGGGGTCCAACGTGGACCCGGTGGAAGAGATGGTCAACATGGTGGCAGCCTCGCGCGCCTACCAGATGAACGTTGACCTGATGAACAACTCGCGCCAGCTTTTGCAACGCGTGATCGACATGGTGAGGACCTGATGCCAACAACCAACGCGGGCGCACTGCCGTCCGGCATTCCAAGCTACGACCCGACTGCCGCTGCAGCATCGAAGGCATCGACCGGCCTGGGCACGTCTGCTGCGGAGACGCAGGACTACTTCATGAAGATGCTGCTGGTGCAGATCCAGAACCAGGATCCGATGAATGCCCAGGATCCTTCGCAGATGACCAGTCAGCTCACCCAGCTGAACATGGCCAGCGGGATCGAGAAGCTCAACACCAGCCTCTCTTCGATGTTGTCGCAGATGTCGGCCCAATCTTTCATGGGCAATGCAGCACTCATCGGCAGCAGTGTGATCGCGCCCGGATCCAGCCTGACGCTGGGCGCCAACAACTCGGTGGACTTCGGTGTGAATGTCGGCGCGGACAGCACCCAGACCACCGTCAAGGTTCTCGCCGCAGACGGCACCGTCGTCGACGAGCTCAGCCTG
>CANHOE010000295.1 GCA_947462175.1 Burkholderiales bacterium
GCCTGGATGGCGATCTGCGCGGTTTCGGGGTCGCGGATCTCGCCGACCATGATGCGGTCCGGGTCGTGACGCAGGATGGAGCGCAGCCCACGAGCGAAGGTCAATCCCTTCTTCTCGTTGACCGGGATCTGCAGCACCCCTTGCAGCTGATACTCGACCGGGTCTTCGATCGTGATGATCTTGTCGTGGCCGTGGTTGATCTCCGAGATCGCGGCATACAACGTCGTGGTCTTGCCGCTGCCTGTGGGTCCGGTCACCAGCAGCAGTCCGTAGGGGTCGCGCGCCATCCGTCGAAACGCCGTCAACGTCGCCTCGTCGAAGCCCAGCACGTCCAGCCGCAGCCCAGACACCTGGTCGGCCAACGACTGCTTGTCGAGCACCCGCACCACTGCGTCCTCGCCATGGATGCTGGGCATGATGGACACCCGGAAATCGATCTCCCGGCCCAGTGCCTTGACGCGGAAGCGCCCGTCCTGCGGCACGCGGCGCTCGGCGATGTCGAGCTCGGACATCACCTTGAGCCGCGACAGCACCTGCTCGGCGAGCTCGCGCCCATCGATCGCGCCGACCTGCGTGAGCGTGCCGTCGAGCCGGTACTTGATGACGAGCCCGTTCAGGTTCGACTCGACGTGGATGTCACTGACGCCGCTCTTCAGCGCGTCATACAACGTAGAGTGCACCAGCTTGACGACGACGCTGGTGCCTTCGCCGATCGAGCGGATCGACAAGTCTTCCAGATCTCCGCTACTGACCTGCGCTCCATCTCGGGGGGGCAACGCGGTGTCGATCGCGCGCATCGACTCTTCATGCCTCGACAGGAAAGCCGCGATGTCGTCGGCAGCGGCGAGGCGAATCTCATGCGGTACTGCCAAGCGCTCGACACACCAAGCCTGCAGGCCGTTGTCGAACGGGTCAGACATGACGACGATGAGTTCGCTGTTTTCGCGGAACGCGAGGCAACCGCGTTTGGCCGCGTCGCCATAACCGATCAAGTCGAACGCCGGCGTCAGCTTCGGCAGCGAGCCACTGCCAAGCACCTCATGCTGCATGCGGCGACCCAGCGCCTGCAGCAGCAGATCGGGCGATAGCGTCAACTCGTCCTGCAAGACGTCACAAACGCTTTGCTGACCTTGCGCTGCGCGCGCACGTGCGGCGCGAATGACCGTCGGCGTCAGAAGCGCCACGGCGGCTTCCAGTTGGAGCTGAGGCTCGCTGAGCGAGTTCATTGGATGCTGCCCGCCAGCTCGAAGATCGGCGCGTACATCAACAGCACCACAACACCGATCACCAGACCGATCGCGATCATCAGCAGCGGCTCGAACAGGCGTATGAACCAGTCGATCGCCTGTGCGATGTCCTCCTCGTGGAAGCTGGCGGTGCGCTCCAGCATCTCGCCCATCTGGCCGGTGCGTTCGGCCACGCGCAGCAGGCGCAGCGACACCGCGGTAGTCAGGCCGTGGGTCTCGAACGCTGCAGAAATCGAGCGGCCTTCACCGATGTCGCGGCGTGCAGCAGCCAATGCGGCATGCAGCGTCACCGGCAACAGGCCGGTCACCATGTCGAGGGCGACGAGGATCGGGATGCCCGCCTGCTGCAACATGCCCAGTGCACGGTAGAAGCGCGCCAGCTGATAAACCCGCACGATCTCGCCGATGCGCGGGATGCGCTGGATCTGCTGGGCTACTGCCAGCCGTACCCCGGGGCGGCCCGAGGCGTAGGCCCCGGCCACGGCGAGCAACACAGCACCGCCCAGCAACTCGAGCCAGTGCGCGTTCGCGAACTGGCCCCACTGCAGCAAAAGGCGAGACATCAGCGGAATGCGATCCCCGAGGTCCTGGAACACCAGGCTGAACCGCGGCACCACGTAAAGAAGCAGGAATGCGATCACGAGCGATCCCACGCCAAGAATCATGGCGGGATAGATCGCCGCCCCGACGACCCGCTTGCGCAGCAGATCGGCCTGGGCACGGTAAACGATGAAGCGCTCGATGGCTTCGGTCAGTGCGCCGGTTTTTTCGTTGGCGCGCACGCTGGCGACATACAAAGCGGGAAACACAGCCGGTTGTGCTTCGAGCGCAACCGAAAGCGACAGGCCGACCTTCAGCTGGTCATGCAGGCGTGCCAGTACCTGCTTGGCTTCACCGCGGCTTTCGCGATCGGCGAGGGTCTCGATTGCCTCGACCACTGACAGCCCGGCCCGCAACAGGATCAGCAGGCTCTGATTGAACTGCAGCAGTGGAAAGTCGGGCGCCTTGCGCCAGGCACCAGGCCTCGGGCCTTTCGCAGCCTTGATCTGGACAACGGCGTAACCCTGTGCCTCGGCCTGACGCCGCGCGTCGGCGGGGTTGATGGCGTCCAGCGTGATCGACACCGCTTGCGTGCGGCGTATGGCGCTGACGGCGTACTGCATCGGAGGCCAGTGCGAGGGGGCGCAGGCACTCACCAGCTGGTGATGTCGGCGTCGAGGCCATCGCCGCCCGGACGCCCGTCGCGACCGGTCGAACTGATGTCGATATCACCATGTTCGCCAGGCGAGACATAGACGTAAGGGTGACCCCACGGATCCAGTGGGACCGTCTTCTCCAGGTACGGGCCATCCCATTTGGCAAGGGTCGCAGGCTTGCTCACCAGCGCCTGCAAGCCCTGTTCGGTGGACGGGAAACGACCCACGTCGAGTCGGTACTGCTGCAGCGCTTTCTCGAAGCCGACGATCTGCGCGCGCGCGGTCTTGACCTCGGATTTGCCGATCTGGGAGAAATACTTGGGACCGACGTAGGCGGCCAACAGCCCGATGATGACCATGACGACCAACAGTTCGAGCAGCGTGAATCCGCGGTGCGAGCGGACAGGGTTCATGGCAATGGCAGTCGCGTTCGTTGTTCAGCTTTGCAGTGTGACAAGCGAATGTGACGCGCAAGTGACCCCCTCCGCAGGATGCAAGATGCTGCGGCCAGCGCCAGCTCGCAACGAGCTGTCGATCAGTGAATACGCGAGGACCCATCACATCTTGGCGCAGCTCCGTGACGCCCCGGTGTCATCAAGAATGATCCGGACGTGCCATGCGCACGTGATGGCTGACCGGCCGCAGGACAAAAGGAGACGGAATCGGAGCCTCCGTCCTACACCACCGCACTGCCCCCGAATTCACACTGACTACGGTTGAGAACCATGAAACTCTCTCCACCCCCATGAAAAAGACCATTGCACTTCTCGTCGCCGTTGCTGCGATGTCCTCATCCCACGCGGAGACCAGCATCGGCGTGTCGATCGGCATCAACCAACCTGGCGTCTACGGCCGGATCGACATCGGCGATGTGCCGAGGCCCGGCCTGGTCTATGCGCAGCCGGTGATCATTGCCCAGCCGACGATCCCCTACGAGCGCCGACCGATTTACCTGTACGTGCCGCCACAGCATCAACAGGATTGGCGTCGCTTTTGCGGCCGCTACAGCGCCTGTGGGCAGCCGGTGTATTTCGTCCAGGACAGTTGGGTGCGCGAGCGCTACCAGCGAGAGCACCCTGGCTGGGACCGCGGAAACAAACGCGGTTGGGACAAGCAGGACGACCGTGGTGACGACCGCGGTCGCGGCAATGGCCGTGGTAACGACAAGGACCAACGCGGTCGCAACCACTGATCGACAACGACTCGGTGGTCATCGACTATCCTCA
>CANHOE010000296.1 GCA_947462175.1 Burkholderiales bacterium
AGCGCCATCTTGCGCTGGCTCGTGACCTTCGAGGTCAGGCCGTAGATCGGCACATGGACCTTGTGGCGGCTCATCCACAGCGCGGTCGAGCCGGATTCGGTCAGCGCCAGGATCGCCTTGCAGCCCAGGTGGTGCGCGGTGAACAGCGCGGCCATCGCGATCGACTGGTCGATGCGGCCGAACAGCTTGTTGGTAAAGCCGGCGTCGAGCGAGATCTCCTCGGCGCGCTCGGCCTCGAGGCAGATCGAGGCCATCATCTCGACCGTCTCGACAGGGTACCTGCCCGCGGCCGTCTCGGCGCTGAGCATCACCGCGTCGGTGCCGTCGAGCACCGCATTCGCCACATCACTGACCTCGGCGCGCGTAGGCACCGGGTTGACGATCATCGACTCCATCATCTGCGTGGCGGTGATGACGATGCGGTCGAGCTCGCGCGCCATCTTGATCATCTTCTTCTGCAGCGCGGGCACTGTCGCGTTGCCAACTTCAACCGCGAGGTCGCCGCGCGCGACCATGATGCCGTCGCTCGCCTTCAGGATGCTTTCCAGCACCGGAATCGCCTCGCTGCGCTCGATCTTCGCGATCAGCGCCGCCTTGTGTTTGTAGGGCTCGCCAGCCAGGTTGGCGAGCTGGCGCGCCATTTCCATGTCGGTGGCGCTTTTCGGAAAGCTCACCGCGAGGTACTCGCACTGGAAGCTCATCGCGGTCTTGATGTCCTCCATGTCCTTGGCCGTCAGGGCCGGCGCGGTGAGGCCGCCCCCGGCCTTGTTGATGCCCTTGTTGTTCGACAGCTCGCCGCCGATCGCCACGGTGGTGTGCACCTCGGCGCCGCGCACCGCATCGACGGTCAGCTTCAGCAGCCCGTCGTTGAGCAGCAGCGTGTCGCCCGGGCGCACGTCGCGCGGCAGTTCCTTGTAGTCCAGACCGACCCGCGCGTTCGTGCCGAGCGCGGTGGTCTCGCCATCGAGGATGAACGCCTGTCCGGCTTCGAGCATCGTCTTGCCGCCCTCGAACTTGCCGACACGGATCTTCGGACCCTGCAGGTCGGCCATCAGGGCGACCTCCTTGCCGACCCGCTTTGCCACCTCACGAACCAGCGCTGCGCGGTCGATGTGGTCCTGCGCGCTGCCGTGCGAGAAGTTCAGCCGCATCACGTCGACGCCGGCGCGGATCAGTCGCTCGAGCACCTCGGCCGAGCTGGAGGCCGGCCCCAGGGTGGCGACGATCTTGGTGGCACGCAGCATGGTTGTTCTTCGCGGTAGTGCCAGGCTGTGCGTGGAGCTCAGTGGCCGGTCAGGCCGGCGCGTCTTGCGCGCGCAGTTCGAGGATCTCGATCGCAGGAAGCACCTTGCCCTCGAGCATTTCGAGGAAGGCACCACCACCGGTGCAGATGTAGCCGACGCCGCTCTCGACGCCGAACTTCGCGATCGCGGCCAGCGTGTCGCCGCCACCGGCGATGCTGAACGCGCTGGAAGCCGCAATCGCATGGGCGATGGCTTCAGTGCCATGCGAGAAGGCCTCGAACTCGAACACGCCGACCGGCCCGTTCCACACGATCGTGCCGGCCGTCTTCAGCTTCTCGGCCAACGCCGCCGCGGTCTTGGGACCGATGTCGAGGATCAGGTCATCAGCCGCCACATCGGTGGATGCCTTCGTCGTGGCTGGGGCATCTCCCGCGAATGTCTTGGCGGTCACCACATCGACGGGAATGGGCACCTCGGCGCCACGCGCCTTCATCGACGCGATCACCGCCCGGGCCTTGTCGACCAGGTCGGCTTCGGCCAACGACTTGCCGATCGGCAGGCCCGCAGCCAGCATGAAGGTGTTGGCGATGCCGCCACCGACGATCAGCCCATCGACCTTGGCCGACAGCGCTTCGAGGATCGTCAGCTTGGTGCTTACCTTGCTACCTCCGACGATCGCGATCAGCGGCCGCTTCGGTGCGGCGAGCACTTTCGTGATGGCATCCGCCTCGCCAGCCAGCAACGGACCCGCACAGGCGATGCGTGCGTACTTCGCGATGCCATGTGTGGAGGCCTGCGCGCGGTGCGCGGCGCCGAACGCGTCGTTGACATAGATGTCGCACAGCGCGGCCATCTTGCGGCTCAGCGCCTCATCGTTCTTGGCCTCGCCGACGTTCAGGCGGCAGTTCTCCAGCAGCACCAGCTCGCCTGCCGCGAGCGCGCGGCCGTTCACCGTCACGCCGTCGACCCAGTCCCTGATCAGCGGCACCGGGCGGCCCAGCAGTTCACTGACATGCGCGGCGATCGGTGCCAGCGAGTCTTCGGCGGTCCAGTGGCCTTCCTTCGGCCGCCCGAGGTGCGAGGTGACCATCACCGACGCGCCGGCCTTCAGCGCAGCCTCGATACCGGGCAGCGATGCGCGGATGCGGGTGTCGTCGGTGATGCGACCAGCATCGTCCTGTGGCACGTTGAAATCGACGCGGATGAACACCCGCTGGCCCGCGACGCGGTTCGCGGTGATGAGATCGGTGAATCGAATGGCTTTCATGGGGGGCTGATGGCTCTGGTAGCCGCTTGAGTCTAAGGTGGACGGTGGCTGCTGGGTAGCTCACCAGCCGAAGATCAGCCGCAATGGCAGATAGGCTGCGAGCCCCGCCAGCAGCGGGCCGAGCACGCCGGGTCGCCAGGCGTACCAGAGCGTGGTCACCAGCGCGGCTGGCAGCCGGGCGTCCTGCCAGGTGCTGATGAGTTGGCCTTGCGTCATCACGATCTCCGGAACGATGACTGCCGACAGCGCGGCCAATGGAGCGACCTTCAAGCCTCGCTGCAGCCAGTCGGGAATCGGCACCTCGCGCTCGGGAAACAGGAAGAAACCTCGCGAGACGACGGTAATGATCGCCAATCCGACGATGGTCAGTGCGGTGTAGGCTGTTTCGGTCATCGTGTGCGCCTTCAACTTGGCCGTTGCAGACGCCGGGCCGCGTTCTGGCCCTGCTCGATGAGCAGTCCCGCCGTCACCGCCGCCACGATGGCGACGATGATGTTGAGCTTCAGCGGCAGCGCAAACGCCGCGACGGCAGCGCTGCCGGCGACGCCTGCGACGACCCAGGTGCTGCGGTCGGACAACAGGCTGTAGGTGATGCCGATCATCGCCAGCGTCCCGGCAAAGCCCAGGCCCCAGGCTTCCGGGATCACGTTCGCCAGCGCAATCCCGATCAACGAGGGCACCTGCCAGGCGACCCACAACAGCAGCGCGCCGCCGACGAAGTAGGGCAGCTGCCCCGGCGCTCGACTGGGACCGTTTTCATCATCGGGATAGGCTCGCTGGAAGCCAATCAGGCTCAGATCCACCGCCAGGTAGCCGAGCAGCAGTCTGTAGCGCCGAGGCACATGTGCAAACACCGAGCGCCAGCGGGCGCTGTAGATCACGAAGCGCAGGTTGACGCAGAAGCCTGCCGCCCAGATCACCCACATCGGCGCCCCGGCCGCCAGCAAGGGCAGTGCCGCGAGTTGGGCGCTGCCGGCATACACAAGAAGCGTCATCAGCGTCGCCATCGGCACGCTGAGGCCACCCTTGACCATCGCCACCCCCGTGACCAGCCCCCAGGCGCCGATGCCGGCGGCCAGGCTGCGCATCTCGCGCGCGCCGCGGCGGAAGTCGGGGTCGCCGAGCAGCGATCGG
>CANHOE010000297.1 GCA_947462175.1 Burkholderiales bacterium
CACCGTGCGGCGCGTGACCACTTCGCGGCGATGCTCGAGGAAGACCTCGATCAGGTCCTTGAGATTGCAAAGCTTCGGCTGGTTGTCGACCAGCGCCACCATATTGATACCGAAGGTGTCCTGCAACTGCGTCTGCTTGTACAGATTGTTCAGTACCACCTCGGGGACTTCACCGCGCTTGAGCTCGATCACCACGCGCATGCCGTCCTTGTCGGACTCGTCCTGGATGTGGCTGATACCTTCCAGCTTCTTCTCGTGCACCAGCTCGGCCATGCGCTCGAGCAGGTTCTTCTTGTTCACTTGGTAAGGGATTTCGTCGACGATGATCGACTGCCGCTGACCCTTGTCGATGTCTTCGAAGTGGCACTTCGCGCGCATCACCACCCGGCCGCGGCCGGTGCGGTAGCCGTCGCGCACGCCGCTCAGGCCGTGGATGATGCCGGCCGTCGGGAAGTCGGGAGCTGGAATGATTTCCATCAGCTCGTCAATCGTGGCTGCTGGATCTTTCAGCAGGTGCAGACAGGCGTCGACGACTTCGTTGAGGTTGTGCGGCGGGATGTTGGTCGCCATGCCGACCGCGATGCCGCCCGAGCCGTTGACCAGCAGGTTCGGCAGCCGGCTGGGCAGTACCAGCGGCTCTTTCTCGCTGCCGTCATAGTTCGGGCCGAAGTCGACGGTTTCCTTGTCGAGATCGGCGAGCATCTCGTGCGCAATTTTTGCCAGCCTGATTTCTGTGTAACGCATCGCCGCGGCGTTATCGCCATCGACCGAGCCGAAATTGCCTTGGCCGTCGACCAACATATGGCGCAACGAAAAATCCTGCGCCATCCGCACGATGGTGTCGTACACCGACTGGTCGCCGTGGGGGTGGTATTTGCCAATCACATCGCCCACGATGCGAGCCGACTTTTTGTACGGCCGGTTCCAGTCGTTGTTCAGTTCGTGCATTGCGAAAAGCACGCGTCGATGCACTGGCTTGAGGCCATCGCGGGCATCCGGAAGCGCACGACCCACGATCACGCTCATCGCGTAATCGAGATACGAGCGCCGCATTTCCTCTTCGAGGCTGATCGGGAGGGTCTCTTTGGCGAACTGACTCATGCGGAAAAGCAGGCGTGGTGCACGTTTCTGGGCTTCGGCGAAGGGCGTTGCATCACGCCGGGACGACCATTGTAGGTGTCGGTCCATGTTGCAAATCGGCAACACGTTTCCAGGTTCCATGCCACTGTCTCAAGGGCAGTTAGCATCGTGAATACCCTATGGCACAATGATTTTTGGCTTGTCGAGTTGGCATCAATCGGAAGCTCTTGAAATCGCTGTAGTCACAGACCGATTTGATTGCACCTTCTCTGAAGAGGAAAAACCATGAATAAGTTGAATGCTGCGGCCGCGTTGATCTCCGTCGCGGCGCTGGGCGGATGCGCCACGCAAGGCACTGGTGCACCAGCACCGACCACGGCGCCCCAAGTCATCAACAACTGGATCAGCGCAAACGGCATCGTTTGGAAGAATGGCACCAACGAATACTGCTGGCGCAACAACTCCTGGACGCCTGCTACCGCCGTTGCCGCGTGCGATGGCGCACTGAAGCCGCCGCCTGCCGCCGCAGCTGCTCCTGAAGCGCCGGCCGCCACACCGGCGCCGGCTGCTGCTCCGGCTGTGGTCCCAGTTCCTGTCAGCGAGAAAGTGACCTTCGCTGCCGATGCATTCTTCGACTTCGACAAGTCGGTTCTGAAGTCTGAAGGCAAAGCCAAGCTTGATGACGTGGTCAGCAAGCTCGGCTCGATCAATCTGGAAGTCATCATTGCTGTCGGTCACACCGACTCGGTCGGCACCGATGCCTACAACCAGGCGTTGTCGGTGCGTCGCTCCGAAGCCGTCAAGTCGTACCTGATTGGCAAGGGCGTCGACAAGAACCGCGTCTACACCGAAGGCAAGGGCGAGAAGCAGCCTGTCGCCGATAACAAGACCTCTGACGGTCGCGCCAAGAACCGCCGCGTCGAAATCGAAGTGGTCGGTACCAAGGCTGCTCCGAAGTAATCGACTTCGGCCTATCGCATCAAACCCCGCTCCGGCGGGGTTTTTTGTTTGGATACCATCGTCGCCATGACCATCAACGCCGATCCCCAAGAGCTTGCCAAATTCAGTGACCTGGCCCACCGCTGGTGGGATCCGGAAAGCGAATTTCGCCCACTTCACCAGATCAATCCCCTGAGGCTCGACTGGATCGACCAGCGTGCCCGTGTTTCAGGCAAACGCGTGCTCGATGTGGGCTGCGGCGGCGGCATCCTGTCGGACGCAATGGCGCGCCGTGGCGCGAACGTGCTGGGCATCGATCTGGCGACCAAGGCCCTGCGCGTGGCCATGCTGCATGCACTGGAAGCGGGCACGCCTTCGGTCGAGTACCGCGAAGTCGCTGTTGAAGCGCTTGCCGCGGACATGCCCGCTCAGTTCGACATCGTCACCTGCATGGAGATGCTTGAGCACGTGCCCGACCCGGCATCTGTCGTCGAGGCTTGTTCCGCGCTTTGCAAGCCTGGTGGCTGGCTCTTCTTTTCGACGCTTAACCGCAATCTCAAGTCGTTCCTGTTCGCGATCGTCGGCGCCGAACACGTGTTGAAGCTCCTGCCCAAGGGCACGCATGAGTACGCCAAGTTCATCAAGCCCAGTGAACTGGCGGGTCACTGCCGAGCGGCCGGCTTGAACATCACCGAGTCCAGCGGGCTGGAATACAACCCGTTTACCCGGCGCTACTGGCTGTCGGATGACACCAGCGTCAACTACATGTTGGCCTGCCGCAAGCCAGCATGACGGTCGCGCGATGAACACTGACTTTGCCGCGGTGCTGTTCGATCTGGACGGCACCGTCATCGACAGCGCGCCCGATCTGGCCGGTGCCGCCAACGAAATGCGTCGTTTCCGCGGCCTGCCCGATGCGCCTTACGAGCGGCTTCGCGCCAACGTCGGCTCTGGCGCTCGCGGCCTGGTCGGAGAGGCCTTCGGCGTGGTGCCCGGCGACGAAGATTTCGTTGCGCTGCGTGATGAATTCCTGGCCCGATATGCGCTGCGGCTGACGAACGAAACCCGCGTCTTCGCGCAGGTGGGGGCGCTGCTCGATGCGCTGGACGCGCAGGCCGTACCGTGGGGCATCGTCACCAACAAGGCGATTCGCTACGCCGAGCCGGTGACGCGTGCGCTCGGCCTGTACGACCGCGCTGCAGTGGTGATTGGTGGCGACAGCACGCCGCATTCGAAGCCGCATCCTGAACCGCTGCTGGAAGCGGCGCGCCGCATGCAGATCGAGCCGTCCCGCTGCCTTTACGTGGGTGACGATGCACGCGATGTGCAGGCCGGCCACGCCGCTGGCATGCTCACTGTGGCCGTCACCTGGGGTTACCTCGGCATGGGCGAGCCCGTCGAGGCCTGGGGCGCGCACCACACCATCGGCAATCCGCTGGACATCTTGCAATTGCTGCGGATGGCCTAAACTCGATTGTTCTGGGACCGACCTGGCTTCGACGTGGGTGCGGATTTGGACTAGGGCATGCCGAGCACCAGTTCGCTCGTAAAACCACTGGAAACAAAGTAACTGCGAACGA